>SGZC01000069.1 GCA_004213605.1 Flavobacteriales bacterium | reverse complement strand
TAAAACAAATACCCAAATTATAAGTGATGATCAATTAATCGATAGTGATGATGATAAAGAGATCGCTATGATAGTTGAAGAAACTTCTGAGGAAGTAATAATTGAAAAAAACTTAAGTGATAAACTTGTTAGTGATTTCGGAGAGTTTGACCCAAAATTAGAGCTAAGTAAGTATAAGTTTCCAATGATCGAGCTGCTTAAAGAATATACCAATAATTCAGGAATTACAATCAATCAAGAGGAACTTGAAGAAAATAAAAACAAAATTGTTAGTACCTTAAATAATTACAAAATAGGGATTGCCAGCATCAAAGCCACTGTTGGACCAACAGTAACACTCTACGAAATCGTTCCAGAAGCAGGTATTAGAATTTCGAAAATTAAAAATCTTGAAGATGATATTGCACTATCACTATCTGCACTGGGAATAAGAATTATTGCTCCTATACCTGGAAGAGGAACCATCGGTATAGAAGTTCCTAATAAAAACCCCAGTATCGTTTCAATGCGATCAGTTATAGCATCACCAAAATTTCAAAATGCAGAAATGGAACTCCCTATTGCGTTTGGTAAAACTATCAGCAATGAAACTTTTGTAGTCGATTTAGCTAAAATGCCTCACTTATTAATGGCAGGGGCTACTGGACAAGGAAAGTCTGTTGGTCTAAATACAATTTTATCATCATTACTTTATAAAAAGCATCCAGCCGAAGTGAAATTTGTGTTAGTGGATCCAAAAAAAGTAGAACTTACCTTATTTAATAAAATAGAAAGGCACTTTTTAGCAAAACTTCCTGATACAGAAGAAGCAATCATTACCGACACTGCTAAAGTGGTAAATACATTAAATTCATTGTGTATTGAAATGGATGCGCGTTACGATTTGTTAAAGGATGCCATGGTACGTAACATCAAAGAGTACAATGCTAAATTTAAAACTCGTAAATTAAATCCGAATGATGGACATCGTTTTTTACCTTATATTGTTTTAGTAATTGATGAGTTTGCAGATTTAATAATGACAGCTGGTAAAGAAGTTGAAACTCCTATTGCTCGTCTAGCTCAATTAGCAAGAGCGATTGGTATTCACTTAATTGTGGCTACTCAACGACCCTCTGTAAATGTAATAACGGGAATCATTAAAGCAAATTTCCCAGCGCGTATTGCATTTAGAGTTACGAGTAAAATTGATTCTAGAACAATACTGGACAATTCAGGAGCAGATCAATTGATTGGACGTGGAGATATGTTATATACCCAAGGAAACGATTTAATTAGAATTCAATGTGCATTTGTAGATACCCCAGAAGTTGCGGATATTACAGACTATATTGGCTCACAAAAAGCCTACCCAGATGCTCATTTACTTCCAGAATATATAGGGGAAGAGGGAGCTAGCACTGCTATTGACAACAATATAAGTGAGCGAGACAAGTTATTTAGAGAGGCAGCGGAGGTATTAGTCATTGCTCAACAAGGGAGCACCTCATTATTGCAAAGAAAATTAAAGTTAGGATACAATCGAGCTGGACGAATCATCGATCAGCTTGAGGCCTCCGGAATCGTAGGGCCTTTTGAAGGAAGTAAAGCTAGGCAAGTACTAATTTCAAGTCTAGAAGCATTAAATCAACATTTAGACAATGAACATAATGATTATTAAAATGAAAACAGTATTAACAATTACTCTATTGTTTTTAGCAGTTAGCGGCATAAGAGCGCAAGACACTAAATCATTATTAGCTGAAGTTTCAAATAAAGTAAGAAATTATGAAAACATTCAGATAGATTTTAAATACAGCCTTCAAAATTCTAGAGAAAACGTACAACAAGAAACTCAAGGTAATATTGTACTAAAAGGCGAGCAGTATGTTTTAAATATGTTGGGAGTCACCAGAATTTTTAATGGAAAAACAATCTATACCATAGTGCCTGAGGATGAAGAAGTAACAATTTCTGCATACGACGAGCTAGAAGATAAAAGTATTTCAGTTTCTGAAATGCTAACATTTTATGAAAATGGATATACCTATAAAATGGATTTATTGAAAAATATACGAGGAAGAAGAATTCAATTTATACAACTAAATCCGATCGATACTAGTGAAGAGATAAAAAATATTTTATTGGGAATCGACATGAAAACAAAGCATATTTATCAACTAATTCAAACTGATTCCTCGGGAACCAGTTATACCATAACTGTTAATTCTTTTAAAACCAACGAAGCTATTTCTCAGAATTTATTCACCTTTGATGAAGAAAAATATACCAAGCAAGGGTATTATATAAATAAGTTGGATTAATTATTAAATGAAAACATTAGATCGTTATATCTTATCTAGTTATTTGAAGACGTTTTTTAGCGTCTTTATTATTTTGATGTTTATTTTTATTCTTCAAAGCATCTGGTTATATATTTCGGAACTGGCAGGACGAGGGTTGGATTTGCTAATTGTATTTAAATTTTTATGGTACGTTTCACCAAGACTTATACCCCTTGTATTACCGCTTACTATATTAGTTACCTCGTTAATGGTGTTTGGGAGTTTTTCTGAAAATTATGAGTTTGCTGCGATGAAATCTACAGGAATTTCGCTACAAAGAGCCATGAGAAGTCTTACTTTTTTTATTGTTCTTTTAAGTATTCTTGTTTTTTTCTTTGCCAACAACGTTATTCCATACTCGGAATATCGGTGGTTAAATCTGAGAAGAAATATTCAACAATTTAAACCTGCTATGGCAATTGCAGAGGGTCAATTTAGTCAAATTGGAGATGAGTTTAATATAAAAGTAAAAAAGAAAAGTGGAGAAAACGATCGGTTTTTAGAGGAGGTCGTGATTCATAAAAAAGATGCAAATCGTTTTAATGGAAACCATACTGTTATCATAGCAGACAAAGGAGAATTAACTTCTGAAGAAGGGAGTAATACCCTTTCATTAGTATTAAACAATGGTAATTATTACAATGAAATTTTCACTAAAGACCCCATAAAAAAAGCTCGTCAAGAATTTGTTCGAAGCTCATTTGATGAATATGTAATAAATATAGATTTAACTGAATTTAATAATAAAGATGTAGATAAAGAGAATAAGTTAAACAATCAAAACATGTACAATGTTAAAGAATTAAGAGCAGAAATTGACTCTCAATCACAACGTTATACCAATACGATTAAAGCGTTTTCAAATAGCATGTATTTTAGAACAGGGATGACAAAATTTACTAGGAATAAAAAAACAGCATTTAATGCGATCCCTAAAGACACTATTCCTTTCAGTCCAAAAGATACACTTCTCCACCTATTTAGTGCAAAACATCAAAAGGAGATTGTAAAAATGGCCCTGAACAATGTAAAAAGTTCACTACAAGCGGTAAAGTCAAAAAATAAAGAATATACTAATAAGGAAAAGCAATTAAACAAATACGAAATAGCTCTTAACGAAAAATACGCTTTAGCGGTCACCTGTATTATACTTTTCTTTGTGGGGGCTCCGCTAGGTGCAATCATCAGAAAAGGTGGAATGGGATTGCCCATGGTAATTGCTATCGTATTATTTTTAACTTATCATTTTATCGGTATTTTTGCAAAAAATAGTGCTGAAGATGGCACCTTGCATCCGGTGATCGCTTCCTGGCTAAGCACCTTAATTATGTTACCGCTAGGAATATGGCTAACATATAGGGCAACAACAGATCAAGGTATTATGAGTTTTGACCGAATTAGCTCACTAATAACGAAGCTATTTAAGAGGAAGGAAAAGAAAATTAATAATGACAAAGAATAGATATCTTTGCAAAAGACTAAAACCAAAAAATGATTTCTACTAATAATGAATCTACCCTAAAACTCAATACCATTTCTGATGCTATCGAAGATATAAAAAAAGGAAAGGTGGTAATTGTAGTTGATGATGAAAATAGAGAAAATGAAGGTGATTTTATTGCTGCTGCAGAGATGGTGACTCCAGAGATGATTAATTTCATGGCCACACATGGCAGGGGTTTAATTTGTGCTCCACTCACTGAAGAACGATGCGAAGAGTTAGGCTTAAGTATGATGGTCAAAAACAATACTGTTTTACACAATACGCAGTTTACCGTTTCTGTCGATTTAATTGGTCAAGGGTGTACAACTGGAATATCGGTACATGACCGATCAAAAACTATAAAAGCCCTTGTCAATAAAAATACCAAGGTACATGATTTGGGTAGGCCTGGTCATATTTTTCCTCTCAGAGCTAAAGAAGGAGGGGTTTTAAGAAGAACTGGTCATACAGAAGCCTCAATCGATCTTGCTCGTCTTGCTGGTTTACAACCAGCTGGAATTTTAGTTGAGATTCTTAACGAAGATGGAACCATGGCTCGATTGCCAGAGTTAATAAACGTTGCTAAAAAATTTGATTTAAAACTAATATCCATCGAAGATTTAGTAGCCTACCGTATGGAACACGATTCTTTAATTAGTAAAAAAGAAGATTTTAAAATTAATACAAAATATGGCAATTTTAGGTTAAGAGCCTACCAACAAACTACCAACGACCAAATACACATTGCATTAACAAAAGGCAAATGGAAAAATACAGAACCTGTTCTGGTAAAAGTAAATTCTACCTTGATTAATAATGATATTCTAGGAACGTTAACCAACAATGCCGATAAAAAAATTGAAGACATGTTTTCTGTTTTTAATAAGGAAGGTAAAGGAGCAATTGTTTTTATTAACCAACAAAGTCAATCTCTTAACCTCCTTTCAAGATTAAAAAGCCTAAAGGAAGCTCAATCCGAGCAGATGGTAGCAAAAGCACCAAGAATCGTAATGGACTCAAAAGATTTTGGAATTGGTGCACAAATCTTACACGATCTAGGCATCCGAAAAATACGATTGGTAACTAACTCCAAGAATATAAAAAAACGAGTGGGGATGATAGGTTATGGACTTGAAATCAGCGAATATGTAAATTACTAAAGGTATTAATCATAAAAAAAGCCTACATTGAGTAGGCTTTTTTTTTATCGTTTAAGACTTTTATTATAAGACAGCTGCTATTGCGGATCTCATTTTTTCAGCTCGTAGTATCACTTCATCTTCTGACCAACCTACTTTTACTAGCGAGGATATTGTTCTACTCATAATTGCATCACTTTTTGAAAAATTAGTATTATTTAATTTCTCTAATTGATGTCTTATCGTACCGTTTACAGCTCCTAATGATTTAACGTTCCGTAAATGTTCCCATCCGTTGATATAATGCCAGTTATTGGTGTACCAGTAAAAATTAGCCTCAACACCATGATCCACTAAACTTTTATGAGCTTTTTTAGCCAATTCCTCATTTGGTAGAAAGAAATTTACAAAAGAGTAATTCTCCTCCCCTCCTTCAGGTACCGTTCTAAATGTTATTTCTGCTATACTTGACAATGCATTTCTAACGATCGTATAATTCCTTTTTTGGATAGATAAAATAGTATCAAATTTTGTTAATTGACCAAGGCCTACCGCAGCATGTAATTCAGATATACGGTAATTATACCCTAGAACAGGGTGTGTTTCAGCACCTCGATCATTTCCTATATGATCGTGACCATGATCTTGATATTGATCGGCATTTACATAATACTGTTTATTATTGGTTATCACTGCCCCTCCCTCACCGCAAGTTATCATTTTTACAAAATCAAACGAGAAACATCCTAAATCTCCAATACTTCCGAGCGACTTACCTTTATAGGTCCCTCCTATGGCTTGACAAGCATCTTCCAGTAATAATAAATTATGCTGATCACATAAATTTCTTAATGCCTCCAGATTGGCCATAGAACCGCACATATGAACGGGCATAATGCATTTTGTCTTGGGGGTGATGGCTTTCTCAACCGAAACGGGATCTAATGTTAAGGTGCTATCGATATCTACAAGAACTGGAACAGCTCCTGAAGCGATTATAGATTCAAAACTAGCTACAAAGGTAAAAGAAGGCATAATTACTTCATCGCCTGCACCAATGCCAGCAGATGCAAGTGCTACGGTTAGCGCAGCAGTTCCACTTGAAACCAACTGACAATAGTCTACCCCCATTTTATTTGCAAATTCGGTTTCAAATTCTTTAGCTTTCCAATGGCCGTTTCTCAATCCATCAAAACCATAACGCATTAAAATACCACTTTCTAGAACATCGTTTACGTTTTTGCGCTCTTCGTCGCCAAACATTTCAAATCCAGGCATATTATAAATTTTTTTTAATTAAATAGGTTACAAAGATAGTAGTTGCACATAAAAAAATACAATCCTAATTAATATTATTCTAAATCAATAACAATTTCATCAACGCCTCTTCTTACTTTCTTCAATTCTGAAAAAGCATCATCAACTGAACGATGACCAACAGCCATGACTAATACCGATTGTAAGCCTTTAGCTGTAAGATTTAAATAGGAATCGTATTGGTCGGGTTGAAAACCTTCGATGGGACAAGCGTCAATTTCTTCTACGGCGCACACTGTGAGCAAATTTCCCATTGTTAAATAAGCTTGTTTAGCAGCCCATATTGTTATTTCTTCATCTGTTTTTTTAGAAAAATCATCAATTAAATAATCTTCATATGATTTTAAAATATCACGAGAAGTGTTTCTTGTTTTATTTACTAAATCAAAATATTTTTTTATAAACTTAGCATCAATACTATTTTCAATACAAATAACAAAAATATGTGAAGCATTTCCTACTTGTTCCTGGTTGTAGGATAGAGGAACTAAATCTTTAATTATTTTAGGATTGCTAATAACTACTAATTTTAAGGGTTGTAAGCCATAAGAAGTGGCTGTTAAGTTAAAAGCTTCTTTAAGAATCGTTATTTTTTTCGGTGTAACTTTTTTGGTAGCATCGAATTTCTTAGTAGCATACCGCCACTCTAATTTTTTTAATATATCAAAACTCATAATTGATTACATTTGTTTTAGCAAAAGTAAACATTGTTTATAAAGTGTTTTTCTTTTTACTATCAATACATCAAATACAACTATGAAAAATATACATACACTAATAAAAAATAGCGAAACACGTCTTTTTAAAGCAGTATTTCCTAATACCACCAATCATTATGGCACTCTATTTGGTGGAACTGCATTGCAACTCATGGATGAGGTTTCGTTTATTTGTGCCACTCGATTTAGCCGTAAAAAAGTAGTGACCGTATCTTCAGACAAAGTAGACTTTTCCAAATCTATCCCAGAGGGGACTATTGTTGAGCTAGTGGCTTCTATTAAGTCAGTCGGAACGACAAGTTGTGTGGTAAATGTTGATCTATTTATGGAAGAGATGTACAGTTCAAGACGCGATAAAGTGGTCAATGGATCCTTCACCTTTGTAGCCCTCGATGACCAAAAAAAACCAATCCCAATTATTGATCTTTAATAATATTTTTTCTTTAACCAAAAGGCAACTTTTACCAATAAAATTAGCGCTGGAACCTCAACTAAAGGCCCTATAACTCCTGCAAATGCCTGCCCAGAATTCAATCCAAAAATCGCAATAGAAACTGCTATGGCTAATTCAAAGTTATTGCCTGCTGCTGTAAATGATATTGCGGCATTTTTGTCATAACTAGCACCTAATACTTTGCTAGTAAAAAAACTGATAAAAAACATGATGGTAAAATAAATTAATAAGGGAATTGCAATAATTAAAACATCCATCGGTATTTTAACGATTAGCTCTCCTTTTAACGAAAACATGATAACGATAGTAAATAATAAGGCTATTAAGGTTAATGGAGATATCCTTGGTAAAAATATTTCAGTATACCATTTTTCTCCTTTTATTTTTACTAAAAATAACCTGCTTATTATACCCAGTAAAAAAGGAATCCCCAAATAAATAAGAACACTTTCAGCAATTAACCCAATAGAAATGTCTATGATCGCTCCACTAAAACCAAAGTAAGGAGGTAAAATTGTTATGAATAACCAAGCATAAAAACTATATCCAAATACTTGAAATATACTGTTTAAAGCAACCAATCCTGCTCCATACTCTGAACTACCCTCTGCTAAATCATTCCAAACTAAAACCATGGCAATACACCTAGCCAAGCCTATTAATATTAAACCTACCATATATTCTGGATAGTCTTGTAAAAATACTAGGGCTAAAACAAACAT
>SGZC01000068.1 GCA_004213605.1 Flavobacteriales bacterium | reverse complement strand
GCTAACTATTTAAGATTGTTAAAATTGGACCCAATCATTCAAACGGGTATGCGTGATGCCTTCATATCTATGGGGCATGGAAGAGCTATTATAAATGTTTTAAGCTCCAATGAACAACTTTACATATATGAAAAAGTGATCTCTGAAAATCTTTCTGTAAGAGAAACAGAAGCGCTAGTTAGGAGTCTTAAACCTGAAGTTAAAAAAGATACTTTTGAAAAAAAAATAGTGCTTCCAAACTATCTAAAAATAGCTAAAAAAGAACTTTCAGAATATTTGAGTAGCTGTGTTTCCATAAATAGTTCAGCCGCTAATAAGGGGAAAGTTACTATCCCCTTTAAAAATAAAAAAGATTTTTATCGAATTTTGAATCTACTTAAGAGTGAGAAATAATTTTATATATATCTTTCTTTTTCTATCTGCAAATAGCTTCATGGCCCAAAAATCAGACACACTCTCTGTAAGTAATCAAAAAAGCCCTACCTACCTAGATATCCCTGTTGAAAAAAACAACTATTATAATCCTTTAGCACCTGCAAAAGCAGCATTTTACTCGGCTGTTTTACCTGGCCTTGGTCAGGTGTATAATAAGCGCTATTGGAAAGTTCCGATTATCTACATAGGAATAGGAACGAGTATTTATTTTTATTCACAAAACAATGATGATTACAACCGATTTAGAGATGCTTATAAAAGAAGATTAGCTGGTTTTACTGATGATGAATTTTGGGGAAGTGGTAGCACCCCCATAGTTTCTTCAGATCGATTGGAAGATGCTCAGAAAACTGCTAAAAGAAATAAAGATTTAAGTATTGCAGTAGCTGTGGCTTTCTATTTATTAAACATAATAGATGCCAATGTCGACGCTCATCTAAGACAATTTAATGTTAACAACGACTTAACACTAGAACCATTGTTCAACCATAACCCTATCAACGCTAGTACAAATTATAGTATTTCTTTAAAATATCGATTCAAATGAAAATAGCACTTTTTGGATATGGAAAAATGGGTAAAACCATCGAAAAATTAGCTTTACAAAAAGGGCATACGATTGTTTTAAAAACTTCCGGAAAATCGTCACTTGAAAAAATTATTGAAGCAGATGTCGCCATCGATTTTTCAAAGCCAAAGGCAGCAGCTTCAAATATAAAATTCTGCTTGGAGCGTCAAATACCGATTGTTTGTGGAACTACTGGTTGGCTTAAGAACTATAATGAAATCATAAATTTTTGTAAAAATTGTAACGGAGCATTTATTTATGCGTCCAACTTTAGTATTGGTGTTAATCTTTTCTTTAAAATGAATGAATATATTGCTGATCTTATGAAGTCGTGGGAAGGATATCAGGTTTCGTTAGAAGAAATACACCACACCAAAAAAATTGATACTCCAAGTGGAACTGCAATCACATTAGCAGAGGGTATAATTAAAAATTCAGATAAAATAAGTTGGAACCAAAAAGAGCTTAAAGAAAATAATATTAATATTACTTCAAAAAGATTAAAAGATGTAAAGGGAACCCATACGGTTAACTATCACTCCGAAATTGATACCATATCCATTCAGCATGAAGCACATAGTAGAAAAGGTTTTGCTTTAGGAGCTTTGCTTGCTGCAGAATGGCTTGTAGGAAAAAAAGGTGTCTTTACTATGAAAGATGTACTACAACTAAAATCATAAATCATAAAATAAAATGACTTTTACCACTATACTAATTTTAATTTTAATCGTTCAAATAATTCATTTTTTAGGAACTTGGAAATTATATAAAAAAGCAGGAAGAAAAATTTGGGAAGCTGCGCTACCTATTTACAATGCGATTATTTTAATGAAAATAATCAATCGGCCCTCATGGTGGTCTTTACTTCTTTTCATCCCTATTATCAACTTAATAATGTTTCCCGTTATCTGGGTTGAAACGCTAAGAAGCTTTGGAAAAAATAATACCACTGATACTATTTTAGGAGTTGTTACGCTCGGTATGTATATTTACTATGTTAATTATACAACAGATGCAACTTACATAAAAGACAGAAGTTTAAAACCAAAAACTGCAGCTGGCGAGTGGATTAGTTCTATTTTATTTGCAGTGGTTGCTGCAACCATCATTCATACCTATGTATTGCAGCCATTTACGATACCAACTTCTTCTCTTGAAAAAACACTATTAGTTGGAGATTTTCTTTTTGTGAGTAAGTTTCACTATGGGGCAAGAACACCAATGACTTCGGTTTCTTTCCCTATGGTTCATGATACCATCCCCCTTCTTAGAAAAAAATCCTATTTAAACAAACCACAACTACCTTATTTAAGATTTCCTGGGTTTCAAGAAATTAAACGCAATGATATTGTTGTTTTTAATTGGCCTACAGATACCTTAATAGATATAAATAGGCCTTCAAAAGGTTTTAAGGTAAAGCCCTTGGATAAAAAATCGAATTATGTAAAAAGATGTGTGGGTATTCCAGGTGATGAATTAGAAATCAAAAATGGATATGTCTATATTAATGGAAAACAAAATAGTTTACCCGATCGAGCTAAACTTCAATTTCGTTATAAAATAGTTTCCAAAAGTTCTTTTGTTAAAAGAGATAATTCTGGAAGGTACTTAAATCAACCATCTGCATTTGTTTCGAGTCATTTTGATATTTCAGATATATATATCTCAGACATTGACAGAAATAATAAAGTTATAACTCACATAGCACAATTAACAGATGAAGCCTACCAGAAAGTAAAAAACAACCCAAATGTCATAAAGGTTGAAAAACTAACTATTGAGGAAGGTACCTGGAATCAAAGTACTTTCCCTCAAGATCCAAAATTTAAATGGAATACGAAGTACTTTGGCCCCATAACAATTCCAGAGGCTGGGAAAAGTACCGAAATAACTATCGAAAATATTGCATTGTATAAACGTATTATTGAAGTTTACGAAGGCAGTGAAATAGGTGTTGAAAATAAAATTTCTCTATCTGGTACTCAAGTAAAATTAAACGGCGAGGTACTAACTGAATACACTTTTTTACAAGATTATTATTGGATGATGGGAGATAACCGAGATAATTCACAAGATGCAAGAATGTGGGGATTTGTTCCATTCAATCATGTCGTCGGAAAACCCGTATTTATATGGATGAGTTGGGATAGCAACGCTGAAGGCCTTATGAATAAAATAAGGTGGAAGCGCTTATTTACTACAGTTGGTGGTGAAGGAAAACCCGTTTCGTATTTTAAGTACTTTGTTATCTTGTTAGGAGTTTGGTTTATTTTTGATTTCTTTAGAAAAAGAAAAGAAAAAACTCAAAATAACTAAAAAAAATAAGGTTTGGAAACCATATTAATTCATCCTACTTATTTTACTTCCATCGTTCAAATGATCGCTTTCGTGCAGGCTAAAAACGTAATTTTTGAAGCGGACGACAACTATCAAAAGCAGAGCTACAGAAATAGAACTTATATTGCGCATAGCAACGGAAAATTATTACTAAATATTCCTATTAAACATACGCAAAAGGGACTCCGGAAAAAAACGAATGAGGTCCACGTTGAAAATAGTTTTCCCTGGCAAATACAACATTGGAAATCTTTAGAATCTGCATACCGAACTTCACCCTATTTCGAGTATTATGAGGATGAATTAAGGCCTTTATTTTTTAAACCTGTTCGTTCTTTATTTGATTTCAATTTAGAAGGTTTTGATTTGATTTGCGGATTGTTAGAGATAAGCAAAAGTTACGATTTCACTGAAGAATATTATAAAAATCCTTCCCAATTAGACTTAAGAAGTCTAGTAAGTCCTAAGCTAGATTTAGCAATAAAATTAGATCCTTATTTTCAAGTATTGAATACAGAAAACGATTTTATTGCTAACCTTTCCATACTAGATTTATTATTTAATGAAGGACCCAATACCGTCTCTTATTTAGAAAGTCAAAAAATAGATTTCAGTCAGATTAATCCCATCCAAAAGTAGCACTAATAGGATAGTGATCTGAAAAAGTGTTTTTAATAGTTGTATAGTCTAACACTTTCAGGTCTTTTGTTGCCAATAAATAGTCTATTCTCATCGGATAATTTTCAAAAACAAAAGTAGTTCCCATACCGCTTCCTGCGATAAGAAAAGCATCATTCATATCTTTTGAAAGTTGATGATATACATAGGAAAAAGCAGTATTGTTAAAATCCCCCGAAATAATGACTGGAGATGTTGATTTGTTTTTGTGTCGAATAATTTCATCAACTTGATTTTGTTGCTTTATAAAACGGGAACTAACTCTTTTTCTCAACACTTCATTATCCACTTCTTGCAAATATTTCATACTGGGTGGGATACTGAAAGATTGTAAATGAAGGTTGTAAACGCGAATGGTATCGATCCCCCTAATAACATCAGCTACTATGGTGTTATTATACGAATCTTTAAAATTAAAAGAATGAGTATTAATCAATGGATATTTTGAATAAATAGCATGTCCTAAAATATTTTTATTCTTAAAGTATTTATAATGATGAGGATATTCTGAAAAATCTATTTTCATATTTTTATTAAACTCCTGCAAGCATAGTACGTCAGGTTGTGCTTTTTTGAGATAGGACTGCATTATTTTTGGAATGTTCTTTTGAGAATCTTTAGTTTCATAAAAATTAAATAATCGAACATTGAATGAAAATATCTTTAATTGGTTCTGAGGGGTAGGCTTAGATTGTTTGGTTGATAAATTAAAAAAAGAACCAAAGTGAAAATAGGCTAATAAAATCATTATCAATGATATAAATGCGTTGCTTTTTATTTTAAATAACCAATAAATAAAAAATAAAAAATTGATGAAAATTAATGGAGATACTACTAGACTTAATAAAGATAGATTAGGAAAAGATTTCGGAGCTAAATAAGGAACCAAAAAGGTAAGGAGTAATAAAAAGGCAACAATATTATTAGTCCAATAAATTAACCAATTAAAAATCCCCAACTTTATTTTCATCAGTTAATCTTTACCGGCTTTAAATAAAAAATCTTTCTCAGCCTTAGTCAAACTATCATAACCACTCTTTCCGATTTTATCAAGAATACGATCAATCTTTATTTGATGTTCATTTGTCGGACTTGGTTTAGTTTTTTTTCTAACAGATTGTTTTGTCCTGTGAACTTTCTTAAAATGTTTGTGTTTTTTTGATTTAAATAAATTTAAAATGGAATCCATCAAATTTTCAAACCAGATACCAATATCATTTCCTTTTTTTAGTTGGGACGCATAAAAATAACCAAAAGCGGCCCCTCCCATGTGAGCTATCAACCCTCCAGCATTGCCTGAAGATGGAAGCTGAAATAAATCCAATAACACCATTGTTAAACCAATCTGCCAAAGCTTAATTCGAAAGGTAAATATCCGTACCATAGCGTTAGGAGTATAAGTAGCAATAAAAATAACTATTGCCAAAACTGCTGCAGATGCTCCCATTAAATTACTATTAACGTCATTAAAGACTGGAAATAAATTAAAGGCCAAAACATAGAAAAAACCACCGCTAATTGCTCCTAACAAATAGATGGTCAAAAATCTTTTTGGAGTAAATAAATTTAAAACATAAAGACCAAACCAATAAAGTAAATACATGTTCCAAAATAAATGCCAAAATCCTGCATGTAAAAAAGCGTAGGTTAAAAAAGACCAAGGCTGGTAAATAAATTCTAAAAAAATGGTAGGTAATACAAACCAAGAAACAAAATTAGCAGGCGATAATTTAAAGAAAAAAGATCCCAAATAGACTATTAAAAAAATCAAGGTATTCAATACTATGATTTTTAAAACTATCGAAAATTGATTAAACTGTCCTATTAGATTATTTGTATTCACTTGTTATAAAAATATATCAGAGTTCTTAATTAGTTCCACCGATGCGAATCAAAACTATTTTTTTTCCAATAATAAGCCATTATAAAGCCAAATAAAGCACCTCCTATATGCGCAAAATGGGCTACTCCAGTGGCAGTACCTGAAATTCCAAAAAATAAATCACCCATAATTATAAGTGGTATAAAATACTTTGCTTTGATAGGTATTGGTAGAAATATAAGCATTAGTTCAGCATTAGGGTACATCATTCCAAAAGCTACTAAAACTCCATATATTGCACCAGAAGCTCCCACTGCAGGGGTATTAAAACTTGCATATAAAGCCTCAATACTTTCAACTGAAACAGCTTCTAAAATCACTGAATTATATTGGCCTTTGATCAGCATATTCATAATTTCTGATTGATTCATACCGATATTTAAAAGGAAATTAATCCCTTCTTGAATCTGGTAATAATTAACTAAAGTGTGAATCAAAGCAGCACCAAAACCAGCAGAAAAATAAAAGAATAAAAACTTTTTAGTACCCCAATTCATTTCCAATGGTGACCCAAATGCCCATAAAGCATACATATTAAATAAAATATGCATCAATCCGCCATGCATGAACATATGTGTTAAAGGTTGCCAAAATTGGAAGTTTGGATGCTCAAAATAGTATAAGGAAAATAATCTGTAAGCGCCATCCCCTAGGAATCCTGAGCCTACAAAAAAAATAATATTAACTATAATTAAAGCCTTTATGGTTTCAGAAATAGAACTCATTTATGTAAATTTTTTATCAATATCAGACACATCTAAAATCATTAATACTTGTTTATTAATTGGAGATTTAGTGGGCTCCTTACAAGCAAATAGCTGATGAACTAAATGTTCTTGCTCTTCTTCATTTAAAACTTTACCCGTTTTTACTGCCAATGATTTTGCCAACGATTTTGCTAATAAATCATTTTGACTAAACCCTAGGTCCGGTATTTCTGTTCGAATATCATTAATCAAACACTCCAATATGTTTTTTATCTCACTTTCTTTTACAGCTGCAGGAACACCATTAATTTCTATACTATCTTCCTTAAAAGAAGCAAAGCCAAATCCAGTATGTTCTAATTGCTGTCGAATACTTTCTAATAGTTCCATATCCAATTTTGAAAAAATTAATTCTAATGGAAAAAGTAGTTGTTGGCTAATTGCCTCTTTTACAGTAATATTTTTTAAAATCTTCTCATACAATATTCTTTGATGAGCTAAATTTTGATGGATAATCATGATTCCACTTTTTATGGGACACATAATATATTTGTTCTGAAGTTGAAATATAAAGTCGTTGGAGCTTGTTTGTTCACTTTCAAAAAGTACACCTGTTACTTCATCACTTTCAAACTCAATAGTATCGAAGTCAATATCATCCTGATTGTTATTTAATCCAACATACATAGCCTCCCAAGAATTAACGTTAGTTGTAGTGTTTTTAGTTGTATATGCATTAAAGTTATCCCTCTGATTCTTATTTTCTAGAAAGGGATTAAAACTTTTATCGACTTCTATGTTAGGTGCAGCTGGGCTTTTTTTACTTAAATCATAGGGCGTATCCATTTCTGGATCTTTATTAAAATCTAAGCTAGGAACAATGCTAAATTGACCTAAACTATGTTTTACAGATGCTCTCAACATAGCATATATAGCATGCTCGTCGTCAAATTTAATCTCTGTTTTTGTTGGGTGGATATTAATATCTATTGTTTGAGGATCAACTTCCAAAAATAAAAAATAACCAGGTTGATTACCCTCCTTCAGTAAACCTTCAAAAGCCGACAGAATTGAATGATGTAAATAAGAGCTTTTTATATAACGATTGTTCACAAAAAAAAACTGTTCTCCTCTACTTTTCTTTGAAAACTCTGGTTTAATTACAAAACCCTCTACTTTAACAATTTCTGTAGCTTCAGATACAGGCACAAGCTTTTCATTTGTTTTAGCTCCTAAAATATTAACAATACGTTGTCGAATGTTTGAAGGTGGCAAATTAAAAACAGTGCTTTCGTTGTTAATAAAAATAAATTCTACATTGGGATGCGCCAATGCTACTCGATGAAACTCGTCGATGATATGACGTGTCTCTACAGAATTACTTTTTAAAAAGTTACGTCGAGCAGGTATATTATAAAATAAATTTTTTACTGAAATTGAACTGCCCACAGGAACTACCGCAGGAACTTGTGATCTTATCAAACTCCCTTCAATAGTAATGTGAGTTCCTATTTCATCTTTATCAGTTTTAGTTTTTAATTCTACATGAGCAATAGCAGCGATAGACGCTAATGCTTCTCCACGAAATCCTTTCGTATGAATATTAAATAAGTCTTCGGCAATTTTTATTTTAGAGGTAGCATGGCGTTCAAAACAAAATTGAGCATCTGCCTTTGTCATTCCTGTTCCGTTGTCA
>SGZC01000067.1 GCA_004213605.1 Flavobacteriales bacterium | reverse complement strand
TAATTTTTGGAGGCGTAAATGGTGACAGATTCGATGGAAGTAATGATACTCCACAACTAACAACAGATGCTATTGGTCCAGGAAATAGAGATTTTTCACTATCATTTCCTTATTTAGAACCTGCTTTAACGTTAGACTAAAAAACTAGTTGATTCGTTTTTATTGTACGATACCTCCACAAATAACTCTTGAACCTGCTGCACCAGAGGGTTGGCTAAAAAAATCGTCTGCTTCTTGATGCACAATAACCGCTTTTCCGACAATATTCTTTGTTTCATCCTCGCAGTTAATGCACCATTCTTTCGTTTCCATTGTGACTCTACCTTTTCCATTTTCATCCACTTCAAAATTACCGATGTCCCCTTTATGATAACCATTTTCATCTCCCCACTTTCCATGTTTATTAAAAGTTGGATTCCAATGTCCACCTGCAGACTTTCCGTCAGGTGAAGAGCAGTCAGCTTTTTCGTGCAGGTGTATAGCGTGTATTCCAGGTGATAAATTCATGAATTTAGCTTCTAGTTTAACAATTCCTTTGGATTCATTAAACCTTAATTTTCCGATAGCACCACTATTATTTTTTGGCTCAAGCTGTACTCGAATTTCTTTATTTTCAGATAAATTTACTTGAGTCGTTTTTTTAGTTTCTTTTTTCTCATTTTCTATACAGGATGAAGTAGTTAGAAAAAAAATCGTGAAAAGCGTAAGAATAATTGGTTTCATTTTTTTTATTTTTTTAAATATAATAGATTCCTTGATAAAATCAAATAATTCATCTTAATCTAGCTGAGCATTTTCTATTTTATTTTGCGTCTGCCGATTGTAAACAATTTCTTAAAAGTATTTATCTAGTTTATTTTTAAATACTATTTTTTTTAACAGATAATTATTGTTTAGTGAGTTATGAAGATCCTAAAAAACACATAAAAAAAGATACCCCCATTGTAAGTGAGGGTTTCTAATGTTAGTATTTTTGAATTTAATCAAGTACTGCTGGTGCACCACTTGATTCTAGTTTTTTGCCTAAAGCAGGAACTTTCAAATTAGAAAATTCTTCCAGTTTGGGTTTTAGTTCTTCAAACATGGTTTTTGCCATATCATAACTTTCCATATGGAGTTTAGTCTGGCCATATGAATTACCATTAAGTCCAGTGGCTGCAAAGTATATTCTATAACCAATAGAGAGCTGTTCTTTTTCACCTACTTCGCTTTTTGCAGCACTTCCATTAAGCTGAAGCTTTAAAGCATTCATTTCTGCACGTAAGGTATAAACTTCCTCTGTAAGCGCAGCTTGGTTTGAAGTGGTAAACTTGAGTATTTTCTCAAATTTTTCAAGTTGTTTAGAAGCCTTATCAAAACGGTGTTCTGCTTTACTTAACTCTTTACTCAAAGCTATTATTTTTTGAGTATAAGCCTCTGTTTCAGCAGCTAATGGATTAGTGAGTACATTGGTTCTAATTCGTTTTACCTTAAACGCAACAGGATCTGATAATTGTATCGTTTTTCCAGCAATACGTTTGTATAATTGTGCAGTATAATTACCTCCTTTAACATTTAAGCGCCAGGTTCTAATATTTTTGTCTTTAGAATTGGCATTAACTGTTGTTCCAAAGGGTTGTTTTAAGTCCCAATTAATATGGTTCATTCCTTTCTTTAAGGGCTGTGTGAGTTGATCTATTATGTTATCGGCACTATCACGAATAATAATGATTGCATCGTTACCGGCTTCCATCATTTCATTATCTAGAGTATCCCAACCAGGAAAAGGGATGTTAACTTCTTTGAGTTCATTTTCACGTTCTTTTCTTTTGGTTTTATTACTTGGGTGATCGTCTTTAATAAAATAACGAATTAATGCGCCATACTCTGGATTTTTGGATGTAAAAAAGGAGGCCCCCTGACTAGAAGTACCACCTATTAATGGTTGGTATTGTAGGGCTGTTCTAGGTTGAAATAAAATACCATCTTGTTCTAAATTGCTTTCAGATAGATTTCTTAGCGCACTGTAATCATCTAATACATAAAAACTACGTCCAAAAGTAGCTAGTACCAAATCGTTTTCTCGTTTTTGGATGGCTAAATCTCTAACAGAAATGGTCGGTAATCCGTTTGAAAACTTATGCCATTGACTACCTTGATTAAAGCTAATATATACTCCATACTCAGTTGCTAAAAATAATAAATTAGGATTTACATGATCTTGGACCAAACGCCAAATTAGGGTATTGTTTGGAATACCCTTGGTGATTGAGGTCCATTTTTTACCCCCATTAGTGGTTTTTAATAAATAGGGTTTATAATCGCCAAACTTATGATTGTCCAAGGCAATATAAGCTACATTTTCATTAAATAAATCCGCTTTAATGTCATTTACAAAAGCAGATTCTGGAACTTCTGGAAGTTGATTTACTGTCATTTTGGTCCAATTGTTTCCGCCGTCTTTAGTCATTTGTAATATACCGTCATCGGTACCTGCATATAATATATTCTCATTTAGTTTAGACTCAGCCAAAGAGGTTATGGTGTTGTAGGTAGACATAGCATAAACATCCCAAGCATTGTCAAAACTTTGTTGTTTCCCCATAATAGGTAAACTTAAACGTTCTTCATTTTTGGTAAGGTCAGATGATACTGTATTCCAGCTGTCCCCTCTGTTCTCAGAACGCCATACCCTTTGAGTGCCAAAATAAAGACGTTTGGGGTCATGTTGACTTACCAAAATTGGAGAGTCCCAATTGTAACGTTCATAAGCTTCACCTAAACGGTTTTGCGGCTTAATATAGGTTGCCTCTCCAGTAGTTTTATCGATGCGATATAAGTTACCTTGTTGCCACTGCGCATAAACGATATCTGGGTTTCCAGGTTCTGTGGCAGGTTGGTGCCCATCACCTCCAAGTAACACATACCAGTCTGAGTTAGAAATACCATTAGATTTTAAGGTTCTAGAAGGCCCCCCTTGGGTGTTATTATCTTGAGTTCCACCATAAATATTATAAAACGGGGCAGCATCATCTACCGCTAATTTATAAAACTGGGTTAATGGTAGGTTATTGACAAATTTCCAACTGTTTGTATTATCAAAAGATTCGTATAAACCACCATCACTACCAAATAATAAATAGTCTGGATCTTTGGCTTTGAATACTAAAGCATGGTTATCTGAATGTTTGTTCTGTTCTTTCATTGTGTAAAAGGTTTTACCACCATCTTCAGAAACTAAAGCTCTTACATTCATTAAAAATATTTTATCAAATTGGTGAGGAGAAGCAACAAGTTCCTGATAATAGTGAGGACCAGTTCCTCCAGAAACAGTTTCAGACATTTTGGTCCAGCTACCTCCACTATTGGTTGATTTGTAAACCTCACCTTTTCTACGATCTAACTCAATAGCTGCATATAATACATTAGATTTCATAGGGGAGATGGCCAAACCAATTTTACCCATGCTAGATTTTGGTAGACCATTATCAATTTTAAACCAATTGTTACCACCATCAGTACTTTTATATAGTGAAGTTCCAGGGCCACCACCTATATAAGCCGCTACATTTCTATGACGTTGCCATGAAGCAGCGTAAAGAATGTCAGGATTTGATGCGTCAATGGTTAAATCTGTAACCCCAGTCCATTCATTAATATCGAGTGTGTTTTTCCAAGTTTTACCACCATCGGTACTTTTATATAAACCACGTTCTCCACCAGGGCTCCATAAGGGTCCCTGAACAGCAACCCATATGGTATTAGGGTCTTTTGGGTGAACAATAACTTTAGAGATATGCTCTGATTTTTTTAACCCTGAAGGATTCCATGTTTTTCCTCCGTCTTCACTAACAAATAAACCATGGCCAATACCAACGTGTCGTCCTCCAACATTTTCTCCAGTACCTAGCCATATCTTTTGATTGTTATGAGGATCTATAGTTACACATCCTGTAGAGTAAAAAGACTCTTTATCGGTAAGCGGTGTCCAGGTTGTTCCAGAATTTGTGGTTTTCCAAAGCCCTCCTGAACCTACAGCTACATACCATACATTTTCATTGGTAGGATCTATGGCTATATCTGCAATTCGTCCAGACATGAATGCCGGGCCAATACTTCTAAATTTAAAATCATCTAATGCATTTTCTAGTACGCTATTTTCTTTGTCATCTTGAGCAATCATTGGCATTGAGAAAACAAAAAACAAAACAATAACAAATAGTTTTTTTATAAGTTTCATAATTATTTTATTAGTAGTTTTTGATCAACGAAGATAAAAAATATATAGGACCGGTTTTTATAATTTGAACAAAAAAAAGCTCATGTGTTTAATTACTCCTGTTAAAATAGAATTTAAATTTACAATTACTTTTGAATATTAATCCTCAGTGGCACTGGGTTTAATCGTGGAGCAAAAGGGAGTAAAATCCACCTATTTTGTGGAGCATTTAATCAAAATAGTTTTTAAACAATCTTCTGATCAATATCAAATAAAATTTTTAATGTTTTTTTTTAAAAAAGTCGTATTTTATAATTAAATTCCTCTTCAAATTCAATCCTGAAGCCAAGAGAGAAGTAAAGACTTTTACACTTCGCTATCCAATAAATCGGTTACCACATGGTATCTAGGATCTTCTATAGAAGATTCAATAATCTTATCTAATGTTGGGTTTGCTTTGAGTAAGATTGTTTTACATTCTGGACTTAAATGAGTGAGTGTTACTTTTTTTCCCAGACTTAAATATTTATTAGTTACATTTTGAAGTGCTTCAATACCCGAATGATCCCCAACTTTTGATTCAATAAAGTCAATTTCTATAAATTCAGGATCGTTCTTATAATCAAATTTTGAATTAAATGATTGCGAAGACCCAAAAAATAGTGGTCCCCATATTTCATAGACTTTGGTTCCATTTTCTTTTATTCTTTTTCTCGCTCGAATTCTGATTGCACTTTGCCAAGAAAACACCAATGCCGACATAATAACCCCTACAATAACGGCAATCGCTAGATCTTGCCAAACCGTAACCGCTGAAACAGTAATTAAAACAATAGCATCTGCCAGGGGTATTTTATGTAGGATTCTAAAACTACTCCAAGCGAAGGTGCCGATAACCACCATAAACATAACACCCACTAAAGCTGCTATAGGGATACGTTCAATTAATGGTGCACCAAACAAAACAAACCCTAAGAGTGCAATCGCTGCTACGATCCCAGAGAGTCTTCCTCGTCCACCAGAATTAACATTAATGATCGATTGACCAATCATTGCACAACCTCCCATTCCACCAAAAAGTCCGTTGACAATATTAGCGCCACCTTGAGCAACACATTCTCTATTTCCCGAACCTCTTGTTTCCGTCATATCATCAATTAGGTTTAAGGTCATTAAAGATTCTATAAGGCCCACAGCAGCTAATAATACAGCGGTAGAAAGAATTAGATCCCAATGTCCAACTAAGGTGTCAAACAATCCGAATATTTGGACTTGAAAGGTAGGTAACGATCCTTGCAATCCATTACCACCACCATCGATAATAAAAGATCCTACCGTACTCACATCTAAGGCTCCAAAAATAGTTATAGCGGCTACCACAATTATGGCTACTAGGGCAGCAGGTACTTTTTTGGTGATTTTGGGTACTACATACATTATAGCCATAGTTAAAGCTACAAAGCCAAGCATAACCCAAAGGTCAGTTCCTTGCATCCATTGTTTTTCACCGTTAATAGTTTCTTTAAACAGGCCTAGTTGCGATAAAAATATAACAATGGCAAGACCATTCACAAAGCCCATCATTACTGAATGTGGAATTAATCGAACAAATTTACCCAATTTAAAAACTCCAGCTGAAATTTGAATAAGCCCAACAAATAGTAGGGTTATAAACAGCCATTGTAAACCTAAATTTTCTATGGGAACCGCCAACCCAACTCCAACTTCATTTCCCTTTTGAATTAAATGCACCATCACCACTGCCATAGCTCCAGTAGCTCCAGAAATCATACCAGGCCTACCCCCAAATACAGCAGTAATTAAGCCCATCATAAATGCACCATATAAACCCACTAACGGATCTATACCTGCCACAAAGGCAAAGGCTACGGCTTCTGGAACAAGTGCTAAAGCAACGGTTAAACCAGAAAGAATATCATTTTTAGGATTGAAGGTAAAATTCCTCAGTAATTTTTGCATTTCACTTAAATTTTAAGCGGGCAAAGATATACTTTTAAAAAGAGTGTAACGGTATTTACTAAATTTTAATTGAAGGATTGTAAAACAGCTCGTTGGGCCAGTTGTTTTTTTGGATTAAGTGTACTTTTTATCAATTAATTTCAATAGGATTGATATAGAAATCATCTTTAATTTTTAGCGTTTTTATTTCATCGGCATATGTATCAGTTTTCCAACTATCAGAAGGGTAAATCCATTTTTCTTCCCCATTGATAATTGCAATCACTGGCATTCGAAAGTTTTCAATCGTATTCGTATATCGATAGGAGAGTAGGTGTTCAGATTTTTTATATTCGAGTATGGGTATCTGAACAGTTCTCAAGTATTGGTCCCAAAATTCGGTCAGATTAATTCCTGATTTTTTACTAATATATTCTTCAATTTGTTTACTACTGACCGTTTGATGATAAAAAACCGTATTGAGACCTCTTAAAATTTTCCTCCACTTTTTATCATCATTAATAAGTTGTCTTAAGGTGTGAAGTATGTTAGCTCCCTTGTAATACATATCGGTACTCCCTTCTTGATTAACCTCATAAACACCAATGATAGGTCGGTCGTTTTGAATGGCCATTCTCGTTCCTATTACATAATCAGCTGCTGCTTTGTTTCCATAGAAATAATCCAAATATAAATTTTCAGAATAGGCAGTAAAGCCTTCGTGAATCCACATGTCGGCAACATCGATATGTGTTATATTGTTAGCAAACCACTCGTGTCCTGATTCATGAATAATTATAAAGTCAAATTTTAAACCCCATCCAGTTCCCGATAAATCGCTTCCTAAATAACCATTCCTATATTGATTTCCATAAGTTACACTACTTTGATGTTCCATTCCTAAATAAGGAACTTCTACCAATTTAAAACTATCCTCATAGAATGGATATGGACCAAACCAATACTCAAAAGCTTCCATCATTTTTGGGGCTTGTTTAAATTGTTCTCTAGCTTTAGTTTCATTTGCCTTTAGTACATAATAATCCATGTCTAAGGTGCCCTTTTCGCCTACATATTTTTCGCCAAAATGAATATAATCCCCGATGTTTATATTGACTCCATAATTATTGATTGGATTGACCACCTTCCAAGACCAGGTAGTTTTACCTTTTTTAGTTACTTGATTGATCAGCCTTCCGTTAGCAACTGCCATTAAACCAGTAGGGATAGTAATATGAATATTAATACCATGATCAGGCTCGTCATAGTAGTGGTCTTTATTTGGCCACCAAAGGCTAGCTCCAATACCTTGATTCGAGGTCGCTATAAAATGAGTTTCGTTAGCATCTTTTGACCATGAGAAACCGCCATCCCAGGGTGCATTTTTTGCACTAGGGGGCTTTCCAGAAAAGAAAACAGTTAGTTTTTGGTCGCTTCCTATTGTTTGTGTTTTTTCTAAGAAAATAAAATGTGCGTTTCCTTCCGATTTAAATTTTAACTTGTGACCATCTTGAATAATTTGATCAATTTTCATGGGAGGTTGAAGGTCTATTTGCATCGAATTATTTTTTTTTAAAACAGTATAAACAATTGTATTAGTCCCCTTAATGGTCTTTCTATCTAAATCTACATCCACGTTAAGTTGGTACTGTTTTAAATCCCACCAAACCCTTTCCTCGGTGATGCTTCCTCTTAAGCTATCTTGTCGTGTATAATTTTGACTAACCACCTTACAGCAAAAAAATAGGATACAGACAACGCTAATTTTCTTCATAATTCTTTCTGGTTTTTATACTTTTTTGAAGATTTTTTTAAATATAGGAAGATTCTACTAATTTTAAGACAAATAAAAAAACCGCTTTTCATAGTTTTGAAGAAGCGGCTTTTATAAAATTAACTAAAATTAAATGTTATTAAAATGGGTATTTATTTTCTTTTTGAACCTTTTCTGAAATACCTTCTCTTAAAGCAACCACATTTGGTTGGTTTTGATATTTGGTAAAACGCTTCAATCCCATTAACATCATTCGCTGTTCATCACCCTCTGAAAAAGAAACAATCCCTTCTTTTGCATTTTTATGGATAATATCAACGGCATTGTATAAATATAATTGTGACATCGCTATTTGGTGTTTTTGAGATTCTTCTCCAAATCTTTTGATATTTTTTTCAGTTCTTAAAATAGCAGATTCCGCCATGTAAATCTCAATTAGTATGTTAGATGCCGCCATTAATAACTGCTGATGGTCTTCTAAATTTGGACCATACTTTTGAACAGCAGCTCCCGCAACCATTAAAAATACTTTTTTTAGCTTTTCAATCATTGCTTTTTCCTCAGAC
>SGZC01000066.1 GCA_004213605.1 Flavobacteriales bacterium | reverse complement strand
CTCTGGATTCATCATACTTTTAAAAATCTGATGCGATGGGTGTGATTCCAAACCTGGATATACCGTTTTTAGCCCTAACTTTTCAAAATGTTTTGCTAGATACAATGCGTTTTTACTGTGCTGTTTAATTCTAATGTGGAGCGTCCTCATGTTTTTCAATATAGATGCCGCTCTGATGCTATCCATAGAGGGTCCAAGTAACATAGCAGATCCATCTATAACACTTCGCATGGAGTCAATTAATTCTTGAGATCCACAAACTGCTCCACCCATCGTATCGTTTGTTCCGTTTATAAATTTGGTGAGACTATGCAAAACTACATCTGCTCCTAATTTTTTAGGAGAAATAATCATGGGTGAAAAAGTATTATCCACTAATAATTTTAGGTTGTGTTTTTTGGCTATTTTTGATAGACCTCTTATGTCCGCTACTTCAAGTAACGGATTGCTTATGGCTTCACAATAAATGACTTTTGTGTCTTTTGTGATAGCAGCCTCGACATCGTTAAGTTTAGTAATATTTACAAAACTTGTATTAACATTAAATCTTGGCGCGAAGTTTTTTAGGAACGCATAAGTGCCTCCATAAACAGTCCTACTTGAAACTATATGGTCGCCAGCGCCACAAAAATGTAAAAGAGTGGTGGTTATAGCTCCCATACCGGAACCAGCAACATTAGCAGTTGGTGTGTTTTCCATGGCAGCAAGTGCTTCCCCTAAATATTGGTTACTTGGTGATGTATGCCTTGAGTATAAGTGGCAGCCTTCAGCTTTTCCTTCAAATGCGTCCAACATTTTATTAGCTGTTAAAAAGGTATAAGTGGCTGAGTCTGAAATGGAAGGATTTACACCTCCAAATTCTCCAAAATATTGTAAATCTTGAATATTATTTGCGGGTTTAAATTTCATCATATTTAATTTTTGTTTACCATCAATATTAAATAAAAACAGAATAAAAAACAATTGTATTTATAAAATAGTGAAAATAAAACTATTTTTTGTTAAAAATATAGTTTTAAAATCATAATATTAAATTAATAAATATTACTTTTAGAAAAATATTCAAAAATAATAAAGATGGATTTAGTGGATAAAAAGATATTAGGATTCTTGCAAGAGGACAATAAGCAAACCAATAAAGAACTTTCCTCAAAACTGGGTTTGTCAGTGACTGCTGTTTATGAACGTATAAAAAAACTAGAGCGGGTAGGAGTAATAAAAAAAAATGTGAGCTTATTGGATAAAAATAAGCTAAACATGAGCTTTGTTGCTTTTTGTAATATTAAGTTAGTACAACATTCTAAAGATTATGTGATACAATTTGAAAACGAAGTAACCAAACTAAAGGAAGTGCTTGAATGTTATCACATTAGTGGTGATTATGATTATTTATTAAAGGTAATAGTAGAAGATATGGAAGCGTTTAGAGAATTCATGGTTAAAAAGTTAACCTCAATAGATCATATTGGTAGTACTCACAGTACCTTCATGATAAGCGAAGTGAAACATACAACAGCTTTTTCTTTAAATTTTTAATCAAAGATAACTAGTTATTGTTTGTTTTTTATGGCAGCTTCAACGCATCGTTCTCCGTCCATTGCCGCTGATATAATTCCCCCAGCATAACCACCTCCTTCTCCACAAGGGTAAAGACCTTTAATTTGTGGATGTTCTAAATTATCGTTTCTGGGAATACTGACTGGAGAAGAGGTTCTAGATTCGACACCAATAATGTTGGCTTGTTCCGTGTAGTAACCTTTCATTTTTTTTCCAAACTTTTTAAAACCTGTTCTCAGTCTACTTCCAATAATCTTGGGAAGTAATGAGTGCAGAGGTGCTGATTTTAGACCTGGTTGATAAGAAGAATTATTTAAATTGTTTGATAATTTGCCTTCAACAAAATCTGTCATGCGTTGAGCTGGTGCTGTTTGTGAGCGCCCTCCAGAGGTAAAAGCAAGTTTTTCTAAGTTTTTTTGATATTCCAATCCTTTTAATGCGCCATAGTGATCGTACTTTTTGAGATCTTGATCGACATTTATAGCTACCACTATTCCTGAATTAGCATAAAGACTATTCCTTTTTGAAGGTGACATGCCATTCACGACTATTTCTTCTTTTGCAGTTGCAGCAGGAACTATAAACCCCCCTGGACACATGCAAAAAGAATAAACACCTCTATTTTTTACTTGTTCTACAAGGCTGTATGATGCGGCTGGTAGCAAATCATTTCTTTTTCCATTGCAATGATATTGTATAGAATCTATAATTTCTTGGGGATGTTCAATTCGAACGCCCATAGCAAAAGATTTAGCTTCAATAGCAATATCTTTTTTTTGTAATAAGTAATAAATATCCCTAGCAGAGTGTCCTGTTGCTAGAATTACTTTTGTTACAGATAGTTCTTTCTTATGATTAACCTGAAGAGCTTTTAGTTGATTTCCTGTGGTTATAAAATCAGTCACTTTAGCTCCAAAAAATATTTCGCCACCATATTTTAATATGGTTTCTCGAATATTTTTTACAACCTTTGGTAGTTTGTTAGTGCCAATATGAGGATGTGCATCAATTAATATTTGCTCAGTAGCACCGTGATATACTAAATTTTCAAAAATTCTTCTAACATCACCTCTTTTTAGACTTCTTGTATATAATTTCCCATCGGAATAAGTTCCTGCACCCCCTTCTCCAAAGCAATAATTTGAGTCTTCATTAACGATATGGTCTTGATTAATAGCTTTTAAATCACGACGTCTATCTTGTACATTTTTTCCACGTTCTAAAACAATAGGCTTGTACCCCAATTCTATACAACGAAGAGCAGCATACATTCCGGCAGGCCCAAAACCAATTATATGAATTGGTTCAGCCTTTGTTATATCTTTGTAATTGAAGTTATAGCTTGAAAATTCAGGTATTTTTTCTTCGATATATATAGCGACTTTATAATTAAAAATCACAGGAGATTTTCTAGCGTCGATAGATTTTTTTAAAATTTTTAAGCCTGAGATAGATTTCTTATCTAATTTTAGGGTATCAGATGCTTTTTTTAAAAGTATATCCTCTTGTTTTTCTTCATGAATAGCTATTCGTAGCTGTAGCTCTTTAATCATAGAGCAAAATTACTTAAATTTTATTGAATGAATTAAGTTTCTAAATTCTTAAATGAAAAGGCAATTAATTATCTTTGCATCGCAAAAATAAAAATTACATTATGAATTCATACGATGTAGCCGTAATAGGATCTGGTCCTGGAGGATATGTAGCAGCCATTCGTTGTGCACAACTTGGAATGAAAACTGTTTTAATTGAAAAATACAGCACCCTTGGAGGTACTTGTCTAAATGTTGGATGCATTCCAAGTAAAGCATTATTAGATTCGTCTCATCATTATGACGATGCCTTAAAACATTTTGAAAATC
The DNA here is from genome assembly GCA_004213605.1 of Flavobacteriales bacterium. GTDB lineage: Bacteria > Bacteroidota > Bacteroidia > Flavobacteriales > Flavobacteriaceae > Marifrigoribacter. Next base: position 5,324 of record SGZC01000066.1, on the reverse strand, counting down.
ACGGTATTGAAATTACAGGTGATGTAAAAATTAGTTTAGAAAAAATGATCGCTCGTAAAGATACAGTGGTTTCGCAAACGACCGCTGGAATTGATTTTTTAATGAAAAAAAATAAAATTGAGGTCATCAATGGTATGGGTAGTTTTAAAGATTCAACGCATATTCTTATTAGTAAATTGGATGGAACTTCTGAAGAAATTGAAGCTAAAAGTACTATTATAGCAACTGGTTCTAAACCTTCATCTTTACCTTTTATTACTTTGGATAAAGAGAGAATTATTACTTCAACTGAAGCACTTAAGTTAAAAGAAATACCAAAACATTTGGTGATTATTGGCGGCGGAGTCATTGGTTTAGAGTTGGGGCAAGTTTATCGACGTTTGGGAGCAGAGGTTTCTGTAATTGAATATATGGATCGAATAATACCAACGATGGATAAAGCCCAAAGTAAAGAATTAGCTAAAACTTTTAAAAAACAGGGAGTTAAGTTTTTTCTTTCTCATAAAGTAGCTGGAGTAACGACTAATGGTGATCAAGTTACTGTGACTGCTCATGATAAAAAAGATAAAGAAGTAAGTATTACAGGAGATTACTGTCTAGTGTCTGTAGGTCGTAAACCCTACACTAAAGGATTAAAAGTAGAAAATGCTGGTGTAAAAATAAACGAAAGAGGGCAAGTTGAAGTAAATGACCAATTACAAACAAATATTTCAAATATTTATGCTATTGGCGATGTGATAAAAGGACCAATGTTGGCACATAAAGCAGAGGAAGAAGGCGTATTTGTTGCCGAAATTCTATCTGGTCAAAAACCACACATCGATTACAATCTAATCCCTGGGGTAGTTTACACTTGGCCAGAGGTTGCTTCCGTTGGCAAAACAGAAGAACAATTAGTAGAAAGTGGTATAAGTTATAAATCAGGTCAGTTTCCTATGCGTGCTTTAGGTAGATCAAGAGCAAGTGGGGATACCGATGGATTTGTAAAAATATTAAGTGATACCAATACCGATGAGGTTCTAGGTGTTCATATGGTGGGAGCTCGTGTTGCTGATTTAATAGCAGAGGCAGTTGTGGCAATGGAATTTAAAGCCAGCGCAGAGGATATTTCTCGCATGAGTCATGCGCACCCAACGTATGCAGAAGCAATTAAAGAAGCTGCTTTAGCAGCAACAGATAATAGACCTTTGCACAGTTAATCTGTTATAGATTTGTTTGTTTTTCTTTTTTAAATAAAAAATCTATTAAGGGCGGATTTTTCTTATGTTAAGAAGCTAGTTGCAACAATATTATTTCTTAAAGAAAATAAATTAGTGAGAACAAAAAAGAATCATCCAGTTTCATTAACTGAAAATTTAAAGAAAAAGCTACTTTATTGGTCAGATCAGTTTGAGGAAGTCGTTTGGTTGGATTCTAATAATAATTCACAAAATCATTCAAACTATAAAGCGGTACTTGCTGTAGAGGCATTTACAACTATTAAAACGGATTATGATCAAGCTTTTGATAGGTTAGAGGAATATCAATCACTAACCAATGATTGGCTATTTGGCTATCTTACTTATGACTTGAAAAATGATGTAGAACCTTTGACCTCTAATAATTTTGATAGCTTGTGTTTTCCTGATTTGTTTTTTTTCCAACCAAAAAAAATATTTCTATTTACTGAGGCTGGAGTGGAAATTCAATATCTTAATCATGTAGCTGAAGAGATCGAAACCGACTGGAACGATATTTTGAATCAAGGTCTATCTACCTCTAAATCTAAAATCAAATCAACAAAAAAAATACTATCAAGGACTTCTAAAGCGCTCTATTTTAAAAAACTGAACAAGATTTTAGAATATATTTACAGAGGTGACATTTATGAAGCTAATTTCTGTCAAGAATTCTATTCAGAAAACTCTAAAATAGATCCTCTGAAAGCCTACATACATCTAAACAAAATATCTGAGCCACCCTTTGCTACTTTCTTAAAGTCAGGAAATCTCTACGCTTTATCTGCCTCACCAGAACGATATATATGTAAAAATAAGAATACAGTGATATCGCAACCCATTAAGGGAACCGCCAAACGACACTCCGACACTATTGAAGATGAAAAACTAAAAATAAAGTTAGAAAGAGACCAAAAGGAACGAAGTGAAAATATTATGATTACCGACTTAGTACGAAATGATTTATCAAAATTTGCTGATAAAGGTTCTGTAAAAGTCACAGAGCTCTGTCAGGTATACAGTTTTAAGCAAGTACATCAGATGATTTCAACAGTTACTTGTCAAATGGACAAAAGTTTAACAGCTGTCAATGTTCTTAAAGAAACCTTCCCAATGGGTAGTATGACGGGGGCTCCAAAAATATCTGCAATGAAAATAATTGAAGATTTGGAAGATTCAAAGCGAGGTTTATACAGTGGTGCGGTAGGCTATTTTACTCCTGAAGGCGATATGGATTTTAATGTAATCATCAGAAGCATTCTCTATAATTCTCTAAGAAATTATATAAGTTTTTCTGTAGGAAGTGCAATAACAGCTAAATCGATTCCAGAAAACGAATATCAAGAATGCCTAATTAAAGCTAAAGCTATGAGGGAAGCTCTAGAAAATTAAGTTAAACATTCTCTAAAGGAGCTGTGATGTTTTATATTTGCTTTTTAAAAAAGAACAGCCTTGTTAGATATTGTAAAATCTCATATCAAAAAAAATTTTTCATTTCTCATTGGTAAAAAATTATTGGTCGCCTGCAGTGGCGGTATTGATAGTGTTGTACTTGCTAGATTACTAAAAGAATTAAAGTTTAATATTTCTTTAGCACATTGTAATTTTTCATTACGTGGAAATGAGAGTGATGCAGATGAAAAGTTTGTTATATCATTAGCAGATAAATTATCGATTCCAATACATAATAAAAAGTTGGAAACTGAACATTATAAAAAAACGAATAAGGTTTCTACTCAAATGGCTGCCAGAGAACTTCGTTACCGTTGGTTTGATGAACTTTGTAAAAAACATTCATTTGATTTTATACTAACTGGACATCATATAGATGACGAAATAGAAACTTTTTTAATCAATTTATCACGAGGAACAGGGATCAAAGGTCTTATTGGTATTCCAGAAACAAATCATAAAGTTATACGTCCACTTTTAACACTGACTAGAAATGATATTTACGAGTATGCCTCTAAACATAATATTTCTTGGAGAGAAGATTCAAGTAATGAAACTACAGATTATTTAAGAAATAAATTTCGATTGGAAGTGATTCCCAATTTAAAAGAGACCAATGCCAATTTTTTAACGGGATTTAAAAAAACAACAGCACATTTAAAATCAAGTTTATCTTTGGTGAGTGATTATATGGAGTTGATTAAAAAATTAGTGATAACCATAAAAAAAGCTAGTATTGAAATAGATATTGCCAAACTTAAAGACTTACCAAATACTGATTTTTTATTATACGAATTGTTATCACCATATGGTTTTACCAGTTGGAATGACATTTCAAATTTACTGAATGCACAAAGTGGAAAACAAATTTATTCTGAAAAATATAGACTCTTAAAAAACAGAGATGATCTTATTTTAGTTGAAAAAACAAAGTTTAAAAATGAACATATCTACTATATAAACGAGGGAGACACCATGTTAAAATCTCCTTTTTTATGTAACATCATTCAAGTAGATAAGGTCTTAGAACTTTCACCTAATAACCTATATGTAGATTTTGAAAAATTGGTTTTCCCCCTGAAACTTAGACTTTGGGAAGATGGCGATTATTTTTTTCCTTTCGGCATGAAAGGAAAAAAGAAATTAAGTAAGTTTTTTAAGGATGAAAAGTTATCTTTGATTGCGAAAGAAAAAATTTGGGTTTTGTTATCGGAAAACAACGTAATATGGATAGTTGGTATGCGATCTGATGAAAGGTTTAAGGTAGATGATGAAACAAAACAGATATTAAAAATTACCTATTTAGAAAAATAAACTATGAAAAAGTTAATGTTATTATGTGGTCTTTTATTTGTTTTATTTAATTCAAATGCACAGGATATTTCGCTAATGGGTTCACAAGTACTTGGTGAAATAAAAAATCCGTTACAATGGGAAGGTAACGTAAAAAAAATAGCTGATCTTGAATATGAAATTTCTGTTACTGGATTTATTGATGATGGATGGCATGTATACTCTCAATTTACTCCAGAGGATTTAGATAAAGGGTTAGGACCTATTCCGTTGTTTATGGACTTTAAGCTTGTTGATAAAAACTATACTCTTAATGGTCCGTTAATAGAGAGTGAAACTCACAGAGAATACAGTGAAACTTGGGGTTTTGATGAGGTCTTTTTTGAAGAAATGATGGTGTTAAATCAAAAAGTTAACCTTACTAGTTCGACGATTAAAACTATAAAAGCCATTTTATATTATCAAGTTTGTATTGACGTTTGTTTAAATGAAGAACGTTATATTGTTTTTGATTTAGCAGCTAGCAAAGTTTTTTTTATAGATAACTATGACGAATGGAATACCTATAATTCAGCAGAAAATTATAAAGAAGAACTGGATGTTGTAGCTAAAGTTGATAGCGCTAAAAATCCTAAAACTAGAGGGCTTTGGACAATTTTTTTTATTGCTTTTTTGTCTGGCTTCGCAGCATTACTCACTCCTTGTGTTTTTCCAATGATACCCTTAACAGTTAGTTTTTTTACCAAACAAAGTAAAAATAGAGTAGCAGGAATAAAAAATGCTATCATGTATGGAGTATTTATAATTGTTATTTATGTATTGTTGGGATCTGTAATAGTTGGGCTTTTTGGAGCAGATTCTTTAAATGCTTTATCTACCAATGTTTGGTTTAATGTAATTTTCTTTTTGCTTTTAGTAGTTTTTGCTATTTCTTTTTTAGGAGCTTTTGAAATTGTTTTACCGCAATCTTGGTCAAATAAAGTGGATAGCCAAGCAGATAGAGGTGGAGTGTTGGGAATATTTTTTATGGCTTTAGCGTTAGCTATTATTTCTTTCTCCTGTACGGGCCCAATAGTTGGTACTTTATTGGTTGAATCTGCCTCAAAAGGAGGAATAGCTCCAATTGTAGGGATGTTAGGTTTTTCATTAGCTATAGCTTTACCTTTTGCTTTATTTGCTATGTTTCCAGGCTGGATGAATTCTTTGCCAAGATCAGGTAGTTGGTTAAATACTGTAAAGGTTTTTTTAGGATTTTTAGAATTAGCATTAGCATTTAAATTTTTATCAAATGCAGATTTGGTTCTCCAATTACATTGGCTTGAAAGAGAAGTGTTTTTAGCTATTTGGATTGCCATTTTCGGA
>SGZC01000065.1 GCA_004213605.1 Flavobacteriales bacterium | reverse complement strand
TTATTTTAATTACCAATAGTGAGCACTTTTTTTATCTTAATAAATCAAATACCTTTTGGAAAATGATTTTTATTAAAGCTTAGATTTCTGAAAATTTAGCCAGTAATATGATAACCCCCGTCCACATGTCTAATTTCTCCAGTAATTCTTAGGTCAGGTCTAAATAAATGAACCACTTCAAAAGCAAGATCTTGGGGTTTTGCATTTCTCAGAGGGCTCATTTTGTCAGAAATTTGAACATCTTCTTCATTTAATGTCGCATTTCCTGCCTTACTTCCCATATATGGCGAAAATCTTACAGCATTCACACGTATATTATCGGATCTACCGAGTTCATCAGCTAATTCTATCGTAATTCTTTCCAATGCAGCTTTGGCAATACTAATGTTTCGGTAAGGATGGAAGGTTACTTTAGCTGCTGCTATATAACTAAGCGAGCATATGGATGCGCCTGTTTGAAGAACATTATACTTAAGTAGGTAATGAGACAATCTAATCAGTGAATAAGCAGATACATCCATCGTATCACAAAACTCTTCTTTTGTAACTTCTAATAAAGGTTTCACCTCCTTATTTCTGATAGTTTTATCCATCGCTATAGCATGTAAAAAACCATTTAATTGTATGTTTTTTTTAGAAAGATTCCGTGCAAATGAATCCATATTCTCTTCTAAGGTAACGTCTAGTATTTCTAACAATACATCTCCTAATTCATTAAATACTGATTTCTTAAAATCCTCAAAATTTTTTGTCAGAAATCCTTTAGCTTTTTCAGATAAATTGCTGTGATGTGAACTAAGTCCTAAGCCCGTGCAAATAACAGAGCCTCCTTGCTTAATAATTTCCTTAGCAACATACATAGCAAGAGATTGTTTATCTGCTATTCCAGTAATTAAAAAAGTAGTGTTTGTAAGCATAATGTTTTAGTTTAGTTAATAATAGGTTACCACTTATACAAAGCAGTTCCCCATGTCCAGCCAGCTCCTACAGCTGCAAATAATAGTAAATCTCCCTTTTCTAGCTCATTGTTTCTTAGAGTCTCATCAAGTATTATTGGGATGGTGCCTCCGGATGTATTAGCGTATCGATCCATATTAGTTTTTACTTTTTCAAAAGGTATGTCAACTCTTCTTGCAACTTCTTGAAGTATTTTTATACTTGGTTGATGTGGTAATAAAAACTTAACCTCATCTATATGTCTTTTATTTTTCGAAAGAATATCAGAAATACATTTAGGAACCACCTCAATAGCTGTTTTATAAACTTCAGGACCATTCATTTGAAAGAAATGATGACCATTATCAATAGTTTCTTTTGAAGCAGGTTGCTCCGACCCTCCAGCAGGAACGGTAAAATGCTCTTTCCCTGTTCCGTCTGTATGTAATATAAAATCAATAAACCCTTTATTCTTGGTAGTGCTAGAGAGTACAATTGCACCAGCACCATCTCCAAAAAAAACAGCATCTCTCCTAGACCAATCTGTTATGGTTGAAAAAGTGTCTGCTCCAATAATCAGAACATTTTTATACATTCCAGATTTAATGTATTGTACTCCTGTAGAAGTTGCAAATAATGCTCCAGAGCAGACTGCAGAGATATCAAAAGCCACTGCATTTTTTGCTTTCAGTTTTTCTTGAACAAAACAAGCGCAAGAAGGGGCTAGTCGGTCTGCAGTTGCAGTTGCTAAGATAATTAAATCAATTTCGTCGGGGGCTAGCTTCGCATTTTGAATTGCTGACAGACCTGCTTGATAAGCTAAATCACTTGTGGTTTCTCCAGTTGAAATTCGACGTTCTTTGATACCTAAATTTTCATAGATCCATTGATCTGAAGATCCTACACGTTCAAAAAAATCATTTTTAACAATATTTTTAGGCGCATAAGAACCTGTTCCTCGTATGTAAGCGTTTACCATAGTACAAAATTAGCCTATAAAAGTGTACTTTTTTTTTAGGTTGATCACTATTAAAACGAAATAATTGATGATTATTACGATAATTTAAAAAAAAAACATGTAAAAAACAGATTTGATAAATTTTTACTAAAAGATACCTGCTAAAAATGTTTTATTCGTAAATTAAAAGGTTCCGTTTTGTTTTTTTTTTCGATTTCATGAGCTAATTTTCTTAGTTTTTTAGCTAATTATGACTTTTTTTCCTTCTTTCAAAGATATTTTGTTTTGATAAAAACTTTTCTCTTTTTAATAAAAAATAACTTGGTTACACATAAATATTTTAACGAACCTCCTTATCTTTAATCACTCCTCAATAATAAAAATCTAATATTTTGAAAAAAGGCAATTCATTTTTTTCAATAAAGTCTTGGAGTATAGAGGATCGGCCAAGAGAAAAATTATTGATAAAAGGGATAAGTTCACTGAGCAAGACAGAGTTAGTTGCCATTTTAATTGGTTCTGGTAATAAAGATGAAAATGCAGTTGATTTAAGCAAACGAATACTGGCATCTGTAGATTTTAGTTTGCATGAATTAGGGAAACTTACCGTAAAAAAAATAATGGAATTTAAAGGTATTGGTGAAGCAAAAGCGATTACTATTTTGGCTGCACTTGAATTGGGTAGACGAAGAAGGAGTGAAAGAGCGTTGGTTAAAAAAACAATTCATTCAAGTCGTTCTGTTTTTGAATTAATGCAACCAATCATTGGCGAGTTATTTCATGAAGAATTTTGGGTCATTTACCTAAATAGTTCTAATAAAGTTTTAAAAAAATATTTTTTAAGCAAAGGAGGCATTACAAGTACCTCCGTAGACCTTCGATTAATTTTGAAGTCTGCCTTGCAGTTAGGAGCAGTTGGTTTAGTATTAACTCACAACCACCCCTCCGGATCTTTAATACCTAGTATTGCTGATAAAAATATCACAAAAAAAATAAAAGAAGCTGCTGAGCTTCTAGATATAAAAGTAGTAGATCATTTAATAATAACTGAAAATTCGTATTTTAGCTTTGCTGATAAAAGCCTACTTTAGAACCCCTATGCTATTAATATATACTCCCAAATCCACCCAACGAATTACCTATACTTTTAACCATGTTTGTAAACGAATTTTAGGGCTACAAATTAATTTTACTTCAAGCATCGAGGAATTTATAGCCTATTCCGGGTCAAAAATATCGTATGGAAAAAAAGAGCTAGGAAACGAATTATTTATTCAAAGTACCGATTTGTTATTGCAAGAGGGATTTGATAGTATAGATATTGTAGTAAAAGACTGGGAGGAAACTAAATGTTTTTTTTCGGTGGGAAAAAATAGTTCACTACCATTTGATATATTTTCTGCTAGCTTTTACCTTATATCAAGATATGAAGAGTATTTGCCTCATGTTAAGGATCACAAGGGTCGTTTTTTAGCCTCGGAAAGTATCGCATTTAAATCCGAATTTTTAGAGTCCCCTGTCGTCGATATATGGGCATATAAGTTCAAGGAATTGTTATTGAAACATTTTCCAGAACTTAACTTTTTGAATAGAAATCCAACCGTTCACACACTACTTCACGCTGGCCATCCTTTCTTGTACCAAAGTAAAGGAGTGTTGAGATCACTCGTTGGGTATTTAGATGATTTAATAAAGTTCAACATAAAAAATATTTTTAATAGAACGAGTGTATTATCTGGCTTCAGAAAAGATCCGTTCAATACATTTAAATGGGTTATAAATAGCGTAAAAAAAAATAAAAATACCTTAACAGTTTTTTTTTTGCTGGGGGACTCTAAAAATTATCAAGAAAGTTTATCCGCCCAAAAATCAGTGCTTAAATTACTCATTAAAAATATTTCAGACTATAAAGAAATAGGCTTACTCTTTTCTTTTGCAGCACTCAAAAGCTTAACAAAACAAAATGATGAAAAAGAAAAAATAGAAGCCATAACAAATAGAAGATTAGTAAGCTCTATTAATGATCAATACTTGGTAAGTTTACCTCATAATTATCGAAATCTTGTTGAGCTAGAAGTTAAAAAAGATTTTACTATGGTTTATGAATCGATCATTGGTTTTCGAGCAAGTACCTGTACTCCTTTTTTGTTTTATGACTTGGATTATGAAATTGTTGCCCCGTTATTAATTCATCCAATTGCAATGACAACTAAAGCATTTGATGGTGTTTCGACTGCTAAAAGAAGAGGTATTGTTGAAAAAATTAAAAATTCGGTACTAGACGTTAATGGTACTTTTTCGATGATTTTTTATAATTATAATTTTATTAATTCCAAAAGAAATATGGTTTGGAAAAAAATGTTTTCAGAACTCAATAATTTACAATTGAATGAATAAAAAGATGACAGTTACAGATGTTTTTTTTGATTTAGATCATACATTATGGGACTTTGACAAAAACTCAATGCTTGCTTTTAAGAGAGTTTTTAAAAAATTTAAAATTAAGATCGAATTTGACGCTTTTTTAAAAGTTTATGAACCCATAAATATAGCCTACTGGAAAAAATATCGTGAGGATAAGGTAAGCAAAGAACAATTGCGACGAGGAAGACTTAAAGATTCGTTTAAAAATTTTGATATCTTCTGCACAACTAAAAAAATTGATGAAATTGCAGATTCTTATATACATGAACTTCCTTTTGATAATCATCTTTTTGATGGCGCCATAGAAATCTTAGATTATTTATTTTTAAAATATAAACTTCACATTATCACCAACGGTTTTGAAGAAGTTCAATATAAAAAATTGAAAAATAGTGGTATTGTTCACTATTTTTCAAGTGTTACCACTTCAGAAGAAGTAGGTGTAAAAAAACCTAATCCAAAAGTATTTTTAACTGCCCTCCATAAAGCTAATTCAAAAGCTGCTGATTGTATCATGATCGGAGATTCTCTTGAGGCAGATATATTAGGAGCAAAAAATATTGGTATGCATACTATTTTTTATAATTATCGCAATGAAATCATTTCGCAAAAAATAAAGGCCATAGATTCACTTCTGGAAATAAAGAACTATTTGTAATAAAGAGTTTTACATTTACGTTGTATATTAAAATACTATCCATGAAAAAGAATTTATACTTATTATTCTTGGTCACTAGTTTTTTATTCTTGTTCAATGCTTGTGTAAAAGATACCGACTTTAATCAAACCGATGCCATAGAATTGACCCCCATTTTGGAACTTGATTTTATTTTTTTTAATATTAATTCTCAAAATTTTACAGATATAGATGCCAACAATTTAATAGTATCGGATACGACCAATTTAGATTTTTTAAATAGTGAAGTAGCTACAGAGGCAATTATTCGAGCAGATTTTTATTTTAAAAACACCAATAGTTTCCCAATTTCTTTGATAACTGAATATCAGTTTTTAAACGATGCTAATGAAATTCAACATGAAGTGTCTATACCGATTCAAGATGGCAACACTGTTAATCCCGTAATTACTGAATTTACTGAGATTGTTGAAAATAATGATCTTGTCAATTTAACTTCGGCTACCAAAGTGGTGGTAAATACCATTGCAAATTCCTCCCTAAATACGATTGATGGAAATTTGGATTTACAATCAAAAGTTACCTACTATATAAGACTAGAACAATGAAATACCTTTTTTCTTGTGTTTTTTCCTTCTGTGGCTTGTTACTTTTTTCACAAAATAAAGAGGTGCTCTATGGGTTAGACGAAACACCTCAATCATTATTGCTAAATCCAGGAACTAGAATCATTAACAAGTTTCATTTTGGAATTCCATTAATGTCTCATTTTCATTTTAATGGAGGCTCTTCCGGAGTTTCTGCTTACGATATATTTCAAACATCCAGTGTTGATATCAATACTCGAATTAGAAATAAAATATTCGAATTGGACGACCGTGATTTTTTTACAGCAACTCAACAGTTAGAAGTTTTAAATTTTGGTTGGAAAAACAGAAAAGAATTTTATTTTTCTGGTGGGATATACCAAGAGTTTGATATGGTATTATATTTTCCTAAAGATCTTGCTGTATTGGCTTGGGAAGGAAATGCAAACGATATAGGAAAAGCATTTGACCTAGGAGAAATCAATGTAAGGGGAGATCTTTTAATGGTTTATCATTTTGGAGTAGCTAAAAGATGGAATAAAAAAATAACGCTAGGAGCAAGAGCAAAAATTTATTCTAGTATGCTAAGTTTTAGTAGTACCAAAAATACGGGAACCGTGGAAACTAGATTTAGTGAATCTGGAAATAATATATATGAGCATATTGCTACGAATATAAATTTAAGTATAAATACCTCTGGTATTGCTCCATTAATTGATTTAGAGGATTTTAACCAAATAACAAATAAAATTTCAAACAGGGCTTTTTTTGGCGGAAATTTAGGATTAGGAATCGATTTTGGAGCTACCTATGAAATTACCGATAAATGGACTGCAAGTGCTAGTTTTATTGATCTAGGAACCATTTTTCATACAAAAGATGTTCAAAGTTATAGTACAAAAGGAGATTATACTCTTGAAGGAATCGAATTATTATTTCCGCCTATTGGAAGCGGTGAATCTGCACCTCCATATTATGAGGATTTAATTGATGAAATTGAAGGTACTTTTCCTATTGATACCACCTATAATACATACTCTCAAATGAGACCTCTAAAAACGTATGCTTCGCTAAAATATAATTTTGGAAAAACAGTAGGTGCTAACGATGTTTGTAATTGTTTAGACACAGGAGAAGATCAACGATATAACCAATCGATTGGGGTTCAAATGTTCAATATATTTAGACCAAAAGGGCCTCAATTTGCCGCTACCTTATTTTATTATCGAAAAATATCAGATTACTTAACACTTAAGACAACCTACACTGCAGATTCCTATTCATATACTAATTTTGGGTTGGGTTTGGTGACCAATATCAAAATGGTCAACTTTTATGTTGTAGCCAACAACCTCCAATGGTATGGCAATATTGCTAAGGCAAAAAGTGTATCTTTACAGCTAGGATTAAATATAATAATTGATGAGAATTAGTAATTTTTTTTTAGTGGTGTTTTTTTGTTTAGCAATCACACTAAATAGTTTTTCTCAAAAATCGTTGAATGATTATTCGTACGTGGTGATTTCAGAACAGTTTGAATTTCAAACTGAAAAAGATAAATATCAATTAAACTCCCTCACAAAATTTTTATTCAACAAATATGGCTTTCATGCTTTTTTTAACGCTGAGGTACCTGAGAATGTTAAGCGATGTGACGGTTTATGGGTTGATGCAGAGGGGACTCCGGGTTTTATTATCACAAAAATTCAACTTGTATTGAGGGATTGTCACGGGAATGAAGTTTACAGAACTAAATTTGGCAAAAGTAAGATTAAAGACTACAAGGAGGCTTATTACGAATCCATGAGGGATGCTTTTGAAGAGTTTATAGCTATGGACATTCAGCAAAAAGAACTAGAAAATAATCTGCAGAATTCGTTAAAAATAATCGTAAGCGATCCGTCAATGTATTCGCTTACGACGGCTAATTTTCCAAACTCAACCTATACCAGCTACACATATTCAAATCAAAATTTCTTGTTGAGAAAAACAGCTACAGGATATTCACTATATATGGAAAAAACGGGAGCAAACAACGATCTGGTATTAAAAGGAAAAATAACAATCAAAGACGCCTCAGTCATTTTTTATGATTCCCAACAAAATAAATTAAAAGCAGAATTTGATGAATTTTATAATTTGATAATCGGAGAGGGTACACATAAAGTTACTTACCAATATCAAAATTAATATTCATATTTATCCTTCCAAAGGTTTTTGAGATAGGTTCTAAATTCATTTTCTTTCTTATTGTTGCCTGGTGTATAAATTTGCTGACCTTTAAGTTGTTCAGGTAAAAATTCTTGCATTACAAAATTACCTTCGAAATCATGTGCGTATTGATATTGTTTTCCATATCCTAATTCCTGCATCAACTTGGTGGGTGCATTTCTGATAGCCAACGGAACAGCTAAATTTCCAGTTTGTTTTACTAATTGTTGCGCTTCTTTGATGGCAAGATACGATGCGTTACTTTTTGGAGATGCAGCGAGGTAAACTACACATTGGCTTAGTACAATACGAGCTTCTGGATAACCAACAGTCATAACAGCTTGAAAGGTTGAATTAGCAAGCACCAATGCGGTTGGATTTGCATTTCCAACATCTTCAGAAGCTAGTATAATTAATCTTCTGGCAATAAATTTTAAATCTTCGCCACCCTCTACCATTCTTGCGAGCCAATAAACAGCTGCATTTGGGTCACTGCCTCTAATTGATTTAATAAATGCAGATATAACATCATAGTGTTGTTCTCCATTTTTATCATACAGAACGGTATTATCTTGTACCTTACCGAAAACCAAATCATTAGTAATAGTAATCGTATCTGAATTTTCAGTAAGAACAACTAATTCAAGTATATTTAAAAGTTTTCTAGCATCTCCTCCTGATAAACGCATGAGAGCCGCTGTTTCCTTTAGCTTTATTCTTTTTTTAGATAAGATCTCATCTTCGAGTATTGCACGGCTTAAAAGCTGCTCTAAATCTTTTTTTGTAAAAGGATTAAGAGTATAAACTTGGCATCGGGAGAGGAGTGCGGGAATTACTTCAAAACTTGGGTTTTCAGTAGTAGCTCCAAATAAAGTGATCCAACCTTTTTCCACTGCTTTTAGTAGGGAATCTTGTTGAGATTTACTGAATCGATGTATTTCATCAATAAATAGTATCGGGTTTTTAGTGGAGAAAAGCGTAGTGCTTTTTTTTGCTTTTTCTATCACCTCTCTAATGGCAGCTACTCCACTATCAATTGCACTTAATGCATAAAAAGGTCTGTTAGAT
>SGZC01000064.1 GCA_004213605.1 Flavobacteriales bacterium | reverse complement strand
TTGTTTTGTTAGAAACTTTGTTAAACTTTTTAATTGAAGTCGAACAACCTGTTTGATGTTTTCTTTTGAGAGGGGAGTAAACATAACAACATCATCAATTCTATTTAAAAACTCTGGACGAACCGATTGTTTGAGTAACCCAATTACTTCTACTTTGGCACTTTCCATAGCGGAATCTATGTCTTTTAAGTTTTCAAATTTTTCTTGAATAATAGGAGATCCTATATTACTGGTCATAATAATAACGGTATTTTTAAAATCTGCAATACGTCCTTTATTATCTGTTAATCTTCCCTCATCTAATACTTGTAGTAAAATATTAAACGTATCTGGATGTGCTTTTTCAATTTCGTCGAGTAGTATTACAGAATAAGGTTTGTTTCTTACCGCTTCAGTTAGTTGTCCGCCTTCGTCATAACCAATATATCCAGGAGGTGCACCAACTAACCTACTAACACTATGTGACTCTTGATATTCACTCATGTCAATTCTAGTCAGGGCATTTTCGTTATCAAACATATATGCTGCTAACGCTTTTGCAAGTTCAGTCTTACCCACTCCAGTTGTACCTAGAAATAAAAAAGTTCCAATTGGTTTTTTTTGATCTTGTAAACCAGCTCTACTTCTACGTATTGAATCACTGACTGCAATTATTGCTTCATTTTGACCAACAATTCTTTGATGTAATTTTTCTTCAAGTTTTAAAAGTTTTTCACGATCACTTTGGAGCATCTTAGTAACAGGAATTCCAGTCCATTTCGCTACTACTTCTGCAATATCTTCAGTTGTTACCTCTTCTTTAATTAGTGAATTTTCACTTTCATTACATTTTAAATCAAGTTCTAATTCAAATAGGTTGTTATTTGCTTCTTTGATTTTTCCATATCTAAGTTCAGCAACTTTTCCAAAATCACCTTCTCGCTCGGCAACATCAGCCTCTTGTTTATATGTTTCAATTTTAATTTTTGTATTTTGAATGGCATCTACAATCACTTTTTCGCTTTTCCATTTAGCATGCAGTGAGTTACGTTCTTCTTTTATATTCGCTAAATCACTTCGTAAAGTTTTTAGTTTGACTTCATCTTTTTCTCTTTTTATGGCTTCAATCTCAATCTCAAGCTGCATTATTTTACGATCCAAAATATCTAATTCCTCAGGTTTTGAATTTATTTCTATTCTAATTTTAGCAGCAGCCTCGTCCATTAAATCAATCGCTTTATCTGGTAAGAATCGATTGGTTATGTATCTTTTTGATAATTCTACAGAAGCAATAATAGCCTCATCTTTAATTCTAACCTTATGATGTGTCTCGTATTTTTCTTTAATCCCTCTAAGTATTGAAATAGCACTTTCTGTATCAGGTTCCTGTACTACTACCTTTTGGAATCGACGCTCTAAAGCTTTGTCTTTTTCAAAATACTTTTGATATTCATCAAGAGTAGTAGCTCCAACTGCTCTTAATTCACCTCTAGCCAATGCTGGTTTTAGTATATTTGCTGCATCCATTGCACCTTGGCCACCACCGGCTCCAACGAGGGTATGAATTTCATCTATAAATAAGACTATATTCCCATTACTTTTAGTTACTTCTTTGATGACAGCTTTTAGGCGTTCTTCAAATTCTCCTTTGAATTTAGCTCCTGCTATTAATGCGCCCATATCTAAAGAAAATATTTGTTTTTCTTTTAAATTTTCTGGTATATCACCCGCAATTATTCGGTGGGCCAAACCCTCTGCTATTGCTGTTTTTCCTGTGCCTGGTTCTCCTACCAACATTGGATTGTTTTTAGTTCTCCTAGATAAAATCTGTAGTATTCGTCTTATTTCATCATCTCTACCTATAACCGGATCTAGTTTTCCAGTGGCAGCTAATTGGTTTAGATTTCTTGCATATTTATCTAGAGAATTATAGGTTTCTTCAGCATTTTTAGATTTTACGCTAGCACCTTTTCTTACCTCATCAATGGCTTTTTTAATTTCTTTTTCTGTTACCCCTTGATCTTTTATACTTTGCGCTATTTTACTGTTTGACTTAAAGATTGCTAACAGTAAGTGTTCAATTGAAACATACTCATCATTCATTTTTTGAGCGATGATGATGGCTTCATTTAGCGTTTTACTTGTATTTGTTGAAAGTATTATGTTAGCACCTGATACCTTTGAAAAACTCTCTAATTGCTTATCTAGTATTTTACTTAATAATTCAATATTGATATTCAGTTTGTTTAAAATAAACGGAATAACATTTTTATCGATGGTAAAAATTGCTTTAAAAATATGTTCATTTTCAATTTGTTGATGTCCAAATCTCTGAGCAATTAATTGAGCTTCTTGAATCGCTTCTTGTGACTTTATAGTATATTTATTAAAATTCATCAGTTAATTATTTTATTTTTATAGCATCAAAATGTAAACCATTTAAAAATGCAGTCAAAATGTCGTTTAAACAACCAGTTCGTCCGACAAAATGACGTTAATATAAATAGATTTGCAAATAAGAACTAAATATATTTTTTGATTTAACACCTATGAACTTTTTAAAAAAAATATTTACGGAAAATAAAATAAGAAGAGAATCAAAAAAACAGATTCCATGGATTCCACTGACCTCTTTAAATCAATTAGATGAAATTTTAAAGGATTCTAATGAAAAACCAATTGCTATTTTTAAACATTCGACGCGATGCGGAATTAGTCGTATGGCTTTACGTCAATTTGAGAAACAATTAAACATAGAAATGAGTTCTGTTAGCCTCTATTTTTTAGATTTACTGGTATACAGAGAAATATCAAACGAAATTGCTACGCGTTTTAAAGTTCACCATCAAAGCCCACAACTGATCATATTGAAAAATGGAACCGCTATTCATCAGAGTTCTCATCATGAAATAGACGCTACGATTCTAGTTAATTACATTTAATTTTCTAGCGCAGGTAGTATTTTTCCAATACATTCGCCAAATCCGATTCGTAATCCATTTTTTTCTGAATGTGCTCGCATAATAATCGTATCGTTATCTTGAATGAATTTTCGTTCCTTACCATTTTTCAAAGGGACAGGATTTTGACCTCTCCAACTTAATTCTAACATGGAACCATAACTATCTTTTGTAGGACCGGAAATTGTACCACTACCCATCATATCACCAGATCGTATATTACAACCATTGACCGTATGATGTGTTAATTGTTGTGCCATTGACCAATACATATACTTAAAATTAGAATTAGCAACTACAGTCTCTTCGTCATTCATTGGCTGAATAGCCACCTGTAGCTTTATATCAAAATTCTTATTATCGCCATGTGCTAAATAGGGTAGTGGAGTCGGTTCTTGCTTTGGACCGTTAGTTCTAAAAGGTTCTAACGCGTCTAAGGTAACTATCCAAGGTGAAATGGTGGAGGCAAAGTTTTTACCTAAAAAAGGACCTAAAGGCACATATTCCCATGCTTGAATGTCACGTGCACTCCAATCATTAAACAATACCAGGCCAAAAATATAGTTTTCAGCTTCATGAATAGGAATTCTCTGACCTAAATGATTTGAGTCCATTGTAATAAAAGCCATTTCTAACTCAAAATCAACTAATTTAGAGGGGCCGAACCCAGGAATGCCATCTTCACCTGGTTTGGTCTGTCCATAAGGTCTATGCACGGGAGTTCCAGAAGGAATAATTGACGAACTTCGCCCATGATAGCCAATAGGAATTCTGAGCCAGTTAGGTAACAATGCATTTTCTGGATCTCGGAAAAGCGAGCCAACATTTGTTGCATGTTCCTTACTAGCATAGAAATCGGTATAATCACCTACATCTACTGGTAACTGCATTTCAATTTCTTCTAAACTAAATAAAACTATTTTTTTATGTTCTTCATTGTCACGAAGCTTGCTGTTGGTTTCGGTAAAAATATCAGCTATACGGTTGCGAACCAACCTCCAGGTTTTTCTACCATCAGCAATAAAATCATTCAAACTATTTTGCATAAAAATATCATCCGTTAAATCTATTCCTTCAAAATATCCAAGTTGATGTAGGGCACCAAGATCAATTGCGCAATCGCCAATTCGAGTACCAATAGTAATAATGTCAACTTTTGTAAGAAAAACTCCAAAAGGAATGTTTTGAATAGGAAAGTCGGTATTTGATGGGGTTTCAATCCAAGTCTTTCTTGAAGGATCATTTGCAGAAAGTGGCATGTGTATTGTTATTTTTTTGTTAGTAAAAACTTTATCAAAGATATAATTTTAGTTAAAAAATCAAGTAAGCTTTTTGTATTTTTGATTTTAATTTTTTAACTACGTACTTATGACTAGAGATGAGCAAATATTTGCCTTAATTCAAGAAGAGGAGCAAAGACAATTACAGGGTTTAGAGCTTATAGCTTCTGAGAATTTTGTTAGCGATCAAGTCCTTGAAGCAACAGGGTCCGTTCTCACTAACAAATATGCAGAGGGTTACCCAGGAAAACGATATTATGGAGGGTGTGAAATTGTTGATGAAGTTGAACAATTGGCAATTGATCGTGCAAAATCTCTTTTTGGAGCAGAATATATTAATGTTCAACCGCATAGTGGTTCGCAAGCCAATACAGCTGTTTTTTCCGCCTGTTTAAAGCCTGGAGATACCTTTTTAGGCTTTGATCTTTCGCACGGAGGGCACCTAACTCACGGATCACCGGTTAACTTTTCTGGTAAATTATATAAACCCGTTTTCTATGGAGTTGATAAAGCAACAGGTCTAATAGATATGGATGTGGTTGAGGAAATTGCCACGCGTGAACAACCTAAAATGATCATAGCTGGAGCTTCAGCGTATTCAAGAGAATTTGATTACAAACGATTTAGAGAAATTGCAGATAAAGTTGGTGCACTTTTACTTGCAGACATTTCACATCCCGCAGGTCTTATTGCGAAAGGTATCATAAGTGATCCAATTCCTTATTGTCATATAGTTACCACCACCACGCACAAAACTTTAAGAGGACCACGGGGAGGAATGATAATGATGGGAAAAGATTTTGAAAATCCCTTTGGTATTAAATTAAAAAACGGAAATTTAAAAAAAATGTCATCATTATTAAATAGTGGTATTTTTCCTGGTAATCAAGGAGGCCCTTTAGAACATGTTATTGCTGCTAAAGCAATCGCTTTTGGAGAAGCGTTAACAGACAATTTTTTACATTACTCGGTACAAGTAAAAAAGAATGCAAAAGTGATGGCAAAAGCTTTTATGGACAAGGATTATCAAATTATTTCTGGAGGTACCGATAACCATATGTTATTGATAGATTTAAGAAATAAGGATATTACCGGAAAAGAAGCTGAGGAAGCCTTGGTAAAAGCAGATATAACCGTTAATAAAAATATGGTACCTTTTGATGATAGATCTCCATTTATTACTAGTGGTATCCGAATAGGGACCCCTGCAATTACCACAAGGGGTTTAGTTGAAGCCGATATGCAATTAGTAGTTGATTTAGTCGATGAGGTCATAATGAATTTTAACGATTCGGAAAAACTAGAGGCAATTGCATTAAAAGTTAACGAGTTAATGGCTGGAAGAAAACTATTCAGCGTCTAATTTTTTTTAATAATGATGAAGTTTTATTTTTTTTTAATAGTCACTTTATTTTTTTCTCCAAATTTTGTTGCTCAAATACAATTCAATGAGGAAGCTATATTACTTGGATGTTCAGACTCTTCCTACGGTCTAGGAACTTATGGAGGCGGAATTTCTTTTTTTGATTTTGATAAGGATGGTTGGGATGATCTAACTGTTTCATCAGAAACAGGTGACCCCGTAAGGTTTTATAAAAATAATAATGGTAATTTTTCACAAATAGCACTTGTTTCTTTTGATCCGCTTTTTGAAACAAAAACAGTGCAATGGGTCGATTTTGATAATGATGATGATTATGATTTGTTTGTTACTAGTTATTCCGACTCCAATATTTTGTATGAAAATGTTGGAAATATGGTTTTTGAAGATATTACCATATCATCAGGGTTAATTCTTAATAACAATTTTAATTATGGGAGTTCATGGGGAGATTATGATAAGGATGGTTTTTTAGATGTATTTATATGTTCTAGGAGTGATTTTAAAGAAGAAAATTCTCAAAATTATTTATATCACAACAACGGTAATGGTACCTTCTCTGTTGTAAATGATCTTGTTGGAATAGATAATAATCACCATCTCTCATTCTGCTCATCCTTTTTTGATTATAATAATGATGGTTGGCAAGATTTATATATTGCTAACGATAAAATTGACACACAAAATTTATTATACAAAAACAATGGAGATGGAACCTTCACTGAGGTAGGAGAAGAAACTGGAACTAACATTTCAATGGATGGTATGTCTACTACAATCGGAGATTATAACGATGATGGTTGGTTAGATATTTATGTAACCAACACAATAGCTGGTAATGTTTTTTTAAAAAATAACGGTGATGGTACTTTTACCGATGTTGCAAGTATAAACGGTACTTTGTTTGAATCTGCGGCTTGGGGAGCTGTTTTTCTAGATGCTGAAAACGATACTGATTTAGATTTGTATGTAAGTGGTGAATTAGACGGTAGTACTAGTTTTTTACCCTCCGCTTTTTATGAGAATAACGGCAATGGTATTTATTCAATTCCGATGTCTGCCGGTTTTGAAAACGATACAGCTAGGAGTTTTTCAAATGCAATCGGAGATATTAATAATGACGGTTATCCCGACATAACAGTTTTAAATTATGAACCGGATGATATATTTTTATGGAATAATGTAAGTGATCAAAATAACAATTGGTTAAAAGTTAAATTAGAAGGAGTTACTAGTAATCGTCAAGGGATTGGTTCTTGGATTGAAATTTCGTTAGCTGGAAATAAACAATACCGTTATACTTTATGCGGGGAAGGTTTTTTAGGTCAAAATTCTGCTTATGAATTTTTTGGATTAGGATCAGCTAGTACCATCGATTATATAAAAGTAACTTGGTTAAGTGGTCAAGTTGATATTATTAATAATCCTACTATAAATAGCCACATTACAATTATTGAAGGTGGTACCTTAAATGTAAATGAAAAAAATGATATCGAAGTATTGGTTTATCCGAATCCAGGTAAAAAGTTCAATATTAAAATGAATGATCACAAGGATATCATGACTTTAACCATAACCGATATGTCTGGAAAAGTTTTCGTGAAACGTACACAAGATTTGTACGAGTTTACTATTGATTTAAGTGGTTATGACAGTGGTGTTTATTTCTTGAATATTTTTAATCAAACTCAAAAAATCACGAAAAAGTTAATTATCAACGAATAAACCCTTTTTATTAGATTAATATAACTACATTTGCCACTTAATTAAATAAATTTTATACAATGCAAACAGGTACAGTTAAATTCTTCAATGCTTCCAAAGGATATGGTTTTATTACTGAAGATGACACAAACACAGAACATTTTGTACATATCTCTGGATTAATCGATGAAGATATCCGTGAAGATGACAAAGTTGAATTTGAATTAAAAGAAGGTAAAAAAGGAATGAACGCAGTAAATGTGAAAGTTCTTTAATATAAATATCATTTTTTAATAAAAAGCCTTTTCAAACGAAAAGGCTTTTTTTATTTATCACACCCCATCTTCTGGAAAGATTATACTTTCATAGGCTCCAGCGTCAGGCGAAGAAATATTTCTGTTGATTCCATTAGCATCAAGAGGAACAATTGCTGCATCAATTGGGTCTGCAATGCCATCGGCACCAGATACATCGGTTTCAATGTTAAAATCATTCATGGAGCTATTCAAAAAATAGGGATTCTGATTTCTAACTATATTAGTGTATATAGTTTCATTTGAAAAATCATAATTTAAATCATCTTCATAATTTCCATTTGGATCGTCAAATCTGATTAAGCTATTTTTAAAATTAAAGTTAAATGCAGCCTCTTGACTCTGTGTAAATATTAATTCTCTAGCTTCATTACCATATATAATACAATTCGTAAAGTTGGCTTCTAATAGATCTGCAGTAATAAATTCAGTATCACTAATTTGTAATGTATTGCTTATTGATACTGCGGGAAAAACCCTGAAGTTATTGGTCCAATAATTTACAAAGGTGGAATGAATAAAATTATATTTCCCACCTAGGCTAAGGGCTAACGATGATTGGCCACTGTTATTAATAATTAGATTTTCACCATAAACATTACCAGTTCTAGCTAATAAGCCAATATTTGATGAATTAAATATCTCAACATTATTTAAAGTTAAGGTGCGATCTCCATCATTACTGTCCATTAAAATTCCTACTATTGAGTTTTTAATAGTCGTATAATTAAATTCATGATTGGTACTACCAGCAGTAAGCCATATAGTTCCCCATTGACCAGGTACGTCAGAAAATGATGGTTCCAATCGGTCTCCTTCAAAAATAATTTGATTTTCCATCATTTCTGAATCGCTACTTGGTAAACCATTACATCTCATAGATGCTCCATTGGTTACTAAAATTCCACTGTCTCTATGAAAAAATATTCGAGCACCAGCCTCAACAATTAGTGTCTTATTGGGAGCAACTGCGGCATAACCATAAATAACATATGGTTTTTCATTGGTAAAATTTAGTTGATCATCGTCTAAATAAAACCCTTCTATTAAAATGGGTTCTTCTTCGGTACCAAGATTTAAAGTCTCTACAGTTCCATCTAAATTTTGTTCTGGAAACAGAAAAATAGCATCTTTTACTAAAGTAATCAAGTTTACATCTTGAGTATTGGTGCCGGAATCAAAAACAATAGAATCCTCGTACAAATATGAATTATCTGGATTAGGAAAGTTATCAATGTCAATAGTGGTCTCAATAAAAACAAAAATACTATCATTAGCTAAGATGTTAATGTTTTCAAATGTTTTTCCTGGAATGCCATCCACATTTAAACGATAGTTAGAAGCTTCTCCACTAGATAATTGTATGGTAGGTATGTTTATGTCCTTATCACTACGATTGTAGACCTTGAGTGTTCTGGTACTAGAACCAATATTTGTAAACACGGTGTCTAGAAAAATGGTATCCTTGGAAAACTCTAAATTGCCCGAACTAGGAACAGATTCAAAATCATTTCTACACGAACTCCACAAAACAA
>SGZC01000063.1 GCA_004213605.1 Flavobacteriales bacterium | reverse complement strand
ACTCCAACAGCTTCTCCCATTTGAACCATTTTATTGGTTGCTAGATTTCTACCGTAACAAGTTGCACAAATACCTTTTCTTGCTTCACAAGTTAAAGCAGAACGAACTTCTACCGAATCTATAGGAGAGGCTTGAATTTTTCTGGCAATCTCATTGGTAATATGATCTCCTGAAGCTACTAATAATTCCTCCGTTAACGGATCATAAACATCGTGTAGGGAAGTACGCCCTACTATTCTTTCACCTAAGGTTTCAACAACTTCTTCATTTTTCTTTAGAGGAGCTACGCTGATACCTCTCAAGGTACCACAATCATGCATGTTTACGATCACGTCTTGAGATACATCCACTAATCTTCGCGTTAAATAACCTGCATCAGCTGTTTTTAAAGCAGTATCTGCAAGTCCTTTACGGGCACCGTGCGTTGATATAAAATATTCAAGAATTGAAAGTCCTTCTTTAAAATTCGAAAGAATTGGGTTTTCAATAATTTCACCACCTCCAGAGGTAGATTTTTTTGGCTTAGCCATCAATCCACGCATTCCGGTTAACTGACGGATTTGTTCTTTAGAGCCCCTCGCACCCGAATCAAGCATCATATATACTGAATTGAACCCTTGCTTGTCTTCGCGAATACGCTTCATTGACAACTCCGTTAATTCTGCATTGGTTGCGGTCCAAATATCAATAACTTGATTGTATCGTTCGTTATTGGTAATCAGCCCCATATTATAGTTTCCAATAATACCATCTACTTGGGCATTTGCTTTTTCAATCATACCAACTTTTTCAGCAGGAATAATGATATCTCCCAAGCTAAAGGATAGTCCACCTTCAAAAGCAAACTTGTAGCCAAGTGTTTTAATCGAATCTAAAAAATCTGCAGTAACAGGTACTGAAGTAACTCTTAATACATCACCAATAATATCACGCAGTGTTTTTTTGGTTAGAACTTCATTAATATAACCCGCTTCCTCAGGAACTTGTTCATTAAATATTACCCTACCCACAGTAGTAGTAACAATTTGATAAACTAACTCGCCTACGTCATTGAAATCTTTGGTTTTAATTTTAATCTCTGCATTCAACTCAACTCTTTTTTCATTGTATGCTATGATAACCTCTTCAGCAGAGTAAAATGTTATTCCTTCACCTCGAACTTTATAGTCTTTGGTAGACTTTTTAAGTTTGGTCATGTAGTATAGACCTAAAACCATATCCTGTGAAGGTACCACAACTGGTGACCCGTTGGCTGGGTTCAATATGTTATGTGAACCTAACATTAATAGCTGAGCTTCCAAAATAGCTTCAGGGCCTAAAGGAAGATGAACTGCCATTTGATCTCCATCAAAATCGGCATTAAAAGCTGTACAAGCTAAGGGATGCAGCTGAATAGCTTTACCTTCAATCAGTTTAGGTTGAAATGCTTGAATTCCTAGTCGGTGAAGCGTTGGAGCACGATTCAATAATACAGGATGTCCTTTTAAAACATTCTCTAAGATATCCCAAACGACAGGCTCCTTTTTGTCAATAATTTTTTTAGCAGATTTAACGGTCTTTACGATTCCTCTTTCAATAAGCTTTCTAATGATAAAGGGTTTGTAAAGTTCTGATGCCATTCCTTTGGGGATACCACATTCAGATAATTTTAATTCTGGTCCAACAACAATTACAGAACGCGCTGAATAATCAACTCGTTTCCCCAGTAAATTTTGACGAAAACGACCTTGCTTCCCTTTTAATGAATCAGAAAGAGATTTTAACGGACGATTAGAATCTGTTTTTACAGCAGACGATTTACGAGTGTTATCAAACAAAGAATCAACTGATTCTTGAAGCATACGCTTCTCATTACGTAAGATTACCTCTGGTGCTTTTATTTCCATTAATCGCTTCAAACGATTGTTTCTAATAATCACTCTTCGGTAAAGATCATTTAAATCTGAGGTTGCAAAACGACCACCATCTAAAGGTACTAAAGGACGTAATTCTGGTGGAATAATTGGAACCACTTTCATGATCATCCACTCCGGCTTATTTTCTCTGTTTTTGTTTGATTCACGAAGAGCTTCAACAACTTGAAGACGCTTTAAAGCTTCTGTTTTTCGTTGTTTTGAAGTTTCATTGTTTGCTTTGTGACGTAATTCAAAAGATAAATTGTCTAAATCAATTCTTCTTAATAAATCGATTAAACACTCTGCTCCCATTTTTGCAATGAATTTTTCTGGATCTTCATCGTCTAAATATTGATTTTCTTGAGGGAGTGATTCTAAAATATTTAAATATTCTTCTTCTGTCAAGAAATCCATCTTTTGTACAGACTCTCCTTCTTCATTTAGAGCGTTTCCTGGTTGAATAACCACGTAGCGCTCGTAATAAATAATCATATTCAATTTCTTGGAGGGTAAACCAAGAAGGTATCCTATTTTATTTGGTAAAGAACGAAAGTACCAAATATGAGCAACAGGAACTACTAGATTTATGTGTCCTACTCGATCACGACGAACTTTCTTTTCAGTTACTTCAACTCCACAACGATCACAAACAATTCCTTTGTATCTAATCCTTTTGTATTTTCCACAAGCACATTCGTAATCCTTGATAGGTCCAAAAATACGCTCACAAAATAAACCATCACGTTCTGGTTTATGAGTTCGGTAATTAATTGTTTCCGGCTTTAAAACTTCTCCACGCGATTCAGCTAAAATCACTTCTGGTGAGGAAAAACCAATTGAAATTTTATTAAATTTCTTTGCTACTATTTCTTTATTTCTTGCCATAATGCTGTGTACTATGCGTTGTAATAATTAAAATTGAAGTGTTTAAACTTCAGCAGTCTTAAATGACTTTATATTCCCCGCTTTCGCGGGGATTAAATTTATTCTTCTAATCTAATATCCAATCCAAGACCTTTTAATTCGTGCATTAACACGTTAAAAGATTCTGGTAATCCTGGTTCTGGCATCGCTTCTCCTTTTACAATAGCCTCGTAAGTTTTAGCTCTACCAACTACATCATCAGATTTTACAGTTAAAATTTCTCGTAAGGTACTTGAAGCACCATATGCTTCAAGAGCCCATACTTCCATTTCTCCAAAACGCTGGCCACCAAATTGGGCTTTACCTCCTAGAGGTTGTTGCGTAATTAGCGAGTATGGTCCGATAGAACGAGCATGCATTTTATCATCAATCATATGACCTAGTTTGATCATATAAATAACTCCAACGGTAGCTTTTTGGTCAAAACGTTGACCTGTACCACCATCATACAAATAGGTGTGTCCAAATTCTGGGACCCCAGCTTTTTCCGTAAGAGAAGTAATCTCGTCTATGGTTGCTCCATCAAATATTGGAGTAGCATATTTTTGACCTAATTTTTGACCAGCCCATCCAAGAACTGTTTCATAAATCTGACCAATATTCATACGAGATGGCACTCCTAGTGGATTTAAAACGATATCAACAGGTGTTCCATCTTCTAAAAACGGCATGTCTTCTTGACGAACAATACGTGCAACAATACCTTTATTTCCATGTCGGCCTGCCATTTTATCACCCACTTTAAGTTTACGTTTTTTTGCAACGTATACTTTTGCTAGCTTTAAAATTCCTGATGGTAATTCATCACCAACAGAAATAGCAAATTTTTCACGACGTAAATTACCTTGTAAATCGTTTTCTTTAATTTTATAATTATGCATTAAGTCATCGACTAGTGCATTGGTCTCGGTATTAGTTGTCCAAGTTCCGTCAGTTAAATGCGTGTAGTCATCTATTTCATTCAACATTTTTAAGGTATACTTTTTACCTTTTGGAAAAACTACTTCACCTAAATCATTGATAACACCTTGGGCAGTTTTACCAGAAATAAGGGTAGATAATTTTTTTACTAAAATATCTCTTAATTCGTCAAATTTTTTGTCGAACTCATCTTCTAGTAATAAAATCTCTTCCTTATTCTGCGCTCTTTTTCGCTTATCTTTTATGGAACGAGCAAACAATTTTTTGTCAATTACTACACCATTTAACGAAGGAGAGGCTTTCAAGGAGGCGTCTTTAACATCACCAGCCTTGTCACCAAAAATTGCTCTTAGTAATTTTTCTTCTGGGGTTGGATCGCTCTCTCCTTTCGGAGTAATTTTTCCAATTAAAATATCTCCAGGTTTCACCTCAGCTCCAATTCGAATCATACCGTGTTCATCAAGATCTTTTGTTGCCTCTTCAGAAACATTCGGTATATCACTAGTAAGTTCTTCGTTTCCTAATTTAGTGTCTCTAACCTGTAAGGAGTATTCATCAATATGGATAGAAGTAAATATATCATCACGTACTACTTTTTCAGAAATTACAATTGCATCCTCAAAGTTATAACCTTTCCATGGCATAAAGGCAACTTTCATATTTCTTCCCAAAGCTAATTCACCAGCTTCTGTAGCATATCCTTGACATAACACCTGACCTTTTTCAACTCTATCACCTTTTTTAACTATGGGTTTTAGATTGATGGAAGTACTTTGATTGGTTTTTCTAAACTTAATTAATTTATAAGTTTTTGAATCGCTATCAAAACTCACCAATTGTTGTTCATCGGTACGATCATACTTCACCGTGATTTCTCTTGAATCAACATACTCCACAACTCCAGCACCTTCAGCGTTTATAAGCACACGAGAATCTGAAGCTACCTGACGTTCAAGACCAGTTCCTACGATTGGAGACTCTGCTCTCATTAAAGGTACTGCTTGACGCATCATGTTGGAGCCCATCAAAGCTCGGTTAGCATCATCGTGTTCCAAAAATGGAATTAGTGATGCCGATATGGAAGATATTTGGTTAGGGGCAACATCGGTGTAATGAATATCTTTAGATTCTACAACAGGGAAATCACCCTCCATTCGAGCAATAACCTTTTCCGAGTTAATCGTACCATCTTCAGCAATGTCAATGTGTGCCTGAGCAATTAGTTTTTCCTCTTCTTCTTCCGCAGATAAATAAATAGGATCACTTTTTAAATCGATTACCCCGTTCTCTACTTTACGATAAGGAGTTTCTAAAAATCCTAAATAATTTACTTTAGCATACACAGAAAGAGAAGAAATTAGCCCAATATTTGGCCCTTCTGGTGTTTCAATAGGACACAATCTACCATAGTGTGTGAAATGAACATCACGAACCTCAAATCCTGCTCTTTCTCTTGAAAGACCACCAGGTCCTAGTGCTGAGAGTCTTCGTTTGTGAGTAATTTCAGCAATTGGATTGGTTTGATCCATAAACTGAGACAACTGATTGGTCCCAAAGAAAGAATTAATTACAGAAGACAAAGTCTTTGCATTAATTAAATCGATAGGAGTAAACACCTCATTATCACGCACATTCATTCGTTCACGTATAGTTCTAGCCATACGGGCTAAACCTACGCCGAATTGAGAAGATAATTGTTCTCCTACGGTACGCACACGTCTATTCGATAAGTGGTCAATATCATCAATTTCGGCTTTAGAATTAATTAATTCTATTAAAAATTTGATGATCGTAATGATATCTTCTTTGGTAAGTACTAACTTATCCATTGGGATATCAAGACCTAATTTTTTATTCATTCTAAATCGACCTACGTTACCAAGGTTGTATCGTTGATCACTAAAAAACAACTTATTTATAATACCACGAGCAGTTTCCTCATCAGGTGGTTCAGCGTTTCGAAGTTGTCTGTATATGTGTTCTACCGCTTCTTTTTCAGAATTGGTTGGATCTTTTTGAAGTGTATTATGGATAATTGCGTAATCAGCCATATGGTTATCCTCCTTGTGAAGAAGAATAGTTTTCGAACCAGATTCGAGAATTTCATCGATATGATCTTTCTCTAATACTGTATCACGATCAAAAATAATTTCATTTCTTTCAATGGAGACTACTTCACCAGTATCCTCATCTACAAAATCTTCATGCCATGTTTTTAAAACACGTGCAGCTAATTTTCTGCCTAAATATTTTTTTAAACCTGTTTTAGAAGCTTTTACTTCTTCAGCTAAATCAAATATTTCTAAAATATCTTTATCTCTCTCAAAACCAATGGCTCTAAAAAGAGTGGTCACTGGTAATTTTTTCTTTCTATCGATATAAGCATACATTACTTGGTTTATATCGGTTGCAAATTCAATCCAAGATCCTTTAAAAGGAATTACCCTTGCTGAATACAGTTTTGTTCCATTTGCGTGAAAAGATTGTCCAAAGAAAACTCCTGGTGAACGATGTAATTGCGATACAACAACACGTTCCGCACCATTCACAACAAAGGTCCCATTGGGTGTCATGTAAGGTATAGTTCCTAGATAAACATCCTGAACTATCGTTTCAAAATCTTCATGTTCAGGATCAGTACAGTATAATTTTAATCGAGCTTTTAAGGGTACACTATAGGTTAAACCTCTCTCTATACATTCCTGAATGGAATA
The DNA here is from genome assembly GCA_004213605.1 of Flavobacteriales bacterium. GTDB lineage: Bacteria > Bacteroidota > Bacteroidia > Flavobacteriales > Flavobacteriaceae > Marifrigoribacter. Next base: position 2,748 of record SGZC01000063.1, on the reverse strand, counting down.
CCTTGAGGGATCTACAAAATAATCTAAAAACTCTAATACAAATTGATTACGAGTATCGGTAATCGGGAAATTTTCCAAAAAGGTTTTATAGAGACCTTCCGTTTCTCTTCTATCGGATTTAGTTTCCAATTGAAAGAAGTCTTGAAAAGACTTGATCTGAATATCCAGAAAATCTGGATAAGCAGGTTTATTCTTTACCTCGGAAAAATTCAATCTTTGAGTTTGCGTTGCTGACATCTATGGACGAATTTTAATTATAATAAAAAAATATGTGTGTATAAAAATAATGTATACCATTATATACACAAAAATGGTTTAGGTCTATACCGCTATTGGTAAGACCTAAACCTAAGGGTTTGGTGCTTAGAGAGCTTATTTAAGCTCAACCTCTGCTCCTGCTTCTTCTAACTGTGCTTTTAAAGCTTCAGCTTCATCTTTTGCTACACCTTCTTTTATTGGAGATGGAACATTATCTACTAATCCTTTAGCATCTTTTAAACCTAATCCAGTTAATTCTTTTACAAGTTTAACAACTGCTAATTTAGATCCTCCTGGAGCGGTAAGAATTACATCGAATTCTGATTTTTCTTCTGCGGCATCTCCACCAGCAGCACCACCACCAGCAGCAACAGCTACTGCAGCTGCAGCAGGCTCTATACCATATTCTTCTTTTAATATTCCAGCTAATTCATTAACTTCTTTTACAGTTAAGTTAACTAATTGCTCTGCGAAATCTTTTAAATCTGCCATTTTCTATCGTTTTAAGTAATTTAATTTTTATTATTTAATTTATTTATGCTATTATTTTATCCTTCTTTTTCGGATAGTGTTTTTACAATACCTGCGATGGTACCACCACTTGACTTAAGTGCTGATATAACATTCTTAGCTGGAGATTGTAACAATCCAATAATTTCTCCAATAAGTTCATCTTTGGACTTAATTTCAACTAAGGTGTCTAGTTGGTCATCTCCAACATAAATTGCTTCTTCAATAAATGCTCCCTTAAGTAAAGGCTTATCAGATTTTTTCCTAAAAGCTTTAATTACTTTAGCAGGCGCGTTACTTGCTTCTGCAATCATGATTGAGGTATTTCCCTTAAGAACCTCTGGTAATTCACCGAAATCCTTATCAGAACTTTCCATTGCTTTTTTTAGCAATGTATTTTTTACAACTTCTAACTTAACACCAGCTTTATAACAAGCTCTTCTTAAGTTACTCGTGTCTCCTGCATTAAGACCCGATATGTCTGCTAAATATATAGTAGCATTATCGGCTAACTGTGCAGTCAAATTGTCTATTACTTGTGATTTTTCTTCTCTTGTCATAAGTTCTAACTATTACTACTCAGTAAATCTTTTTGAATCAATCTCAATACTTGGGCTCATAGTACTCGACATAAAAATGCTTTTAATATAAACTCCTTTTGATGCTTGAGGCTTTAATTTTACGAGGGTTGTTAATAATTCTTTTGCGTTTCCTTCAATTTTATCAGCGTCAAAAGATGCTTTTCCAATTGCGGCGTGGACAATACCAGTTTTTTCAACTTTAAAATCGATTTTACCAGCTTTCACGTCTGAAACAGCTTTAGCGATATCCATTGTTACTGTACCTGTTTTTGGGTTAGGCATTAATCCACGTGGTCCTAAAACACGTCCCAGTGGCCCTAATTTTCCCATAACACTTGGCATAGTCACAATAACATCGACATCTGTCCATCCTCCTTTAATTTTAGTGAGGTACTCGTCTAATCCAACATAATCAGCTCCAGCTGCTTTAGCTTCTGCCTCTTTATCAGGGGTAACTAAAGCTAGTACTTTAACATCTTTACCCGTACCATGAGGTAGGGTAACAACTCCACGTACCATTTGGTTCGCTTTTCTTGGATCTACATTTAAACGCACAGCTAAATCTACTGACGCGTCAAAGTTTACATTGGTGATTTCTTTTACTAAAGCAGATGCATCAGCTATGTTATAAACCTTACCCGGTTCAACTTTTGCATGAGCTTCCTTTTGCTTTTTTGTTAATCTTGCCATTTTATAGATTCTTTTTTAAGGTTAAAAAGGAGATTGCCCCCCTTTAACATTTACTCCCATTGATCTAGCAGTACCAGCTACCATCTTCATAGCAGATTCAATGCTAAAAGCATTTAAATCTGGCATTTTGTCCTCAGCAATTGCTCTTACTTGATCCCAGGTTATTTTTGCTACTTTTCTTACGTGTGGCTCACCAGATCCTTTTTTTATCTTAGCGGCTTCAAGGATTTGTACTGCAGCTGGAGGAGTTTTAATAACAAAATCAAACGATTTGTCTTTATATACTGTTATCGCAACTGGTAATACTTTACCTTGTTTATCTTGAGTTCTAGCATTAAATTGCTTACAAAACTCCATGATGTTCACACCGGCAGCACCTAAAGCGGGTCCAACTGGTGGTGATGGGTTAGCAGCTCCACCTCGAACTTGTAACTTTACTACTTTATCTAATTCTTTTGCCATGTTTTAATTTTAATTAATTTATTTTTTCTTCAGTGGAAGCCCAAGAAAAAAACTATTTATAGCGTGTAACAATTAAACTTTTTCTACTTGCATAAAACTTAATTCTAATGGTGTTTTTCTACCGAAAATTTTAACCATAACTTCAAGTTTTCGCTTTTCTTCAAATATTTTTTCAACAGATCCATTAAATCCATTAAATGGCCCATCAATAACTTTTATTGTTTCTCCAATTATATAAGGTATGTTG
>SGZC01000062.1 GCA_004213605.1 Flavobacteriales bacterium | reverse complement strand
GTAGATTTTCTTAGATATTTTTTTCAGTTATAAATTATAACACAAATAAATAAATTATTAATTGTAAATTTGCGTAATGAGCTTTTGGAGAGTTATTTTATCAATTATATTTCCACCCCTAGCTGTAATGGATAAAGGTTGTGGCTCAATAATAATTGTGTTTATATTAACTTTGTGTGGTTGGATACCAGGGGTAATTTCTGCTTTAATTATTTTAAATAATCCAAAAAAATCAATAATTTATTAGTAAATAATCTCAGTTTAGATTTTGAATAAATTTATTAGAATAGAGGAAGTTGGAACTAAGGATTATAAAGATACCTGGGAATATCAAGAACAACTTTTTAAAGAAATAATTGATATTAAAATAAAAAACCGAAGAGAAAATAAATCCATTGAGACTCCCAATTATTTTATATTTGTTGAACATCCTCACGTCTATACGTTAGGAAAGAGTGGAGATATAAATAATTTACTGATTTCGGAACAAAAACTTTCAGAAATTGGTGCAACTTTTTATAAAAATAATAGAGGCGGAGATATTACCTATCATGGACCAGGTCAAATAGTAGGCTACCCGATATTAGATTTAGAAAATTATTTTACTGACATTCACAAATATTTAAGACTCCTAGAAGAAACCATCATTAGAACCCTAGCAGATTATGGATTGAAAGGGCAGCGTTCTAAGGGAGAAACCGGTGTTTGGTTCGATGTTGGGACTCCTTTTGCGAGAAAAATTTGTGCTTTTGGAGTAAGAGCCAGCCGTTGGGTTACCATGCACGGTTTTGCACTAAACGTAAATGCAGATCTTGGTTATTTTGACCACATGATTCCTTGTGGTATTAAGGGAAAATCTGTGACATCATTGAATGTTGAATTAGGCAAAAAAAACGTTCCAATTGAACAAGTAAAAGAAAAGTTAATACATCATTTTTTGAAATTATTTGATGCTAAAAAGTTAATTTAATTCATAAATTAAAATTTCTTTAGATTCACCTGTTGTTACAAAATTAGTTTTTCCATTTTTGGTTAAATCTCCAAAATCTGCAATAGATGTTGCATAAATAGGAAATCCATCAAGTAAATTTCCGTTTTTACTAAAAACATATATTTTGTTTTCTTGGGTTTCTGTAATCGATATATATTCCTTTTGATTCACAATACTTATTGTTGGCTTTGTGTAAATACCAAAGGGTAACTCTACCAGCACGCCATTAATACGCATTAAATTATCATCCAAAGTAACTTTTGTTTTACCTCTAATAACAAATTGATAACTGGTTACTTCTAGTTTCCTAGCCGTAGTTTTTCCGTCCATACTTACGCTAAATTTTGTATTTTCCTTATCAATTATGACAAATTTTCTTTTTTCTAGAGCGACAGGAGTATCTGAAAAATTAAACACTTCTGATACTATAATTCTTGGTTTCCCAACTCGATTTAATACCGTAAGTTGCCCTTTTTCTTCTGCAATTACAATGTAGTCTTTTCCAGCAACCCTATAATGTTGAGGAGAAAAAACAATATCGGATGATGCTTTATTATATTTAAAACCAGTTACTTTTTTTCCACTGCCGTCTAGCATTAAAACTTCTCTACCTTGTGTTATTAAAAAACGATATTTTCGATTTTTGTCATAATCAAAAATAGCTAAGCCTTGAGTGATGTCGTCTTTGAATTTCACAGGAAATGGTTTTACAGAGCGACCTTTTCTGTCCAAAATATAAAAGTTATTTTTGGTTGTAAAAGCTAACTGTTTTTTACCATTACGTAATAAATCGACTTCTTGAACGTCTCCAATAATTGGATTTTTAAGTTTTTTTGTCCATAATATTTTACCCCCAGAAGATAAAAAATATAATGTGTTATCTATATCTTGAGCGATAATATCTTTGCCTCCTGTTCTGTGATTTGTAAAAAAAACAGGATCATTTAACAGTTCGTTTTCCAATAAGATGCTTTTTACTTGAGTAACTTTTCCAGTTGTTTTATGAACTAAACTTGATGAATTAAATTCTTTCAACAGTAGATTTAAATGTGCAAAATCACGATCATAACTAAATTGTAAAACACCGATAGGATATTGCTTAAATGAAATGTTATTTAAAGAGTCTTTCAAAAAACTAGTAATTGTCTTCGTGTAATTTTCATTGAGTTGCATGATAAGTAACGATGATTCATCACTTAGTTGCTCTTGGGCTTCTTTGTAATAAGTTGTTGTTGACAAACAATTATTAGTCAAGTAAGAATTAATAATATTTTTGGTGACTTCTTTATTTTCAGAAAAAACAATGAAGTCATTTAAAACAAACACAAAAGCTGGTTTCACATGATTGACAAAGGTTGAAAATTGATTAACAAATATATCAGGCTCACTAAAATTATGAATAGTGATTCCCTTAAAAGGTTTTAAGGGAGTCATGTAATTTGTTAATGCTTCATTAGTAAGTTCTAGATCAATACTTTTTAAAACAATTGCTTTTCCTTGAGGTAATGTAACGCTGCTAAATTCAGTTACGGATTCAAATATCATGCTTTTATCCGTAGTTATATTTTTTAAGCCACTATACTTTCGATGATTTTTTTGAAAAATAGAAAAATCATCGAAAGTTAACGAAACAACACTCATTGCGTTTACAGGAGTGATTTTTGCAATGTCGTTTTTTTGGGGGTTTAATCCTTTAAAAATTGATATTATTTGTGGTACGGTATCATTTGCTAATACAACTCCTGAAGCATTAATTGCATCTGGTAGTATATCTATGTTTACAGAGGCCCAAGATGCAAAATTACCTAATGAATATTGATCAACAGGGATTTTTTTTACCGGTAGTATCGTTGTTAAATCGGTACTATTTATAGAAAATATTTTTTTAAATGTTTCGTCATTTTCTAGGCGACCATCTAAAATTTGTTCCATGTTTTTTTTGGAGTTGGAAGCAATAAAAACACCATCTATTACTAGGGTAAAAATCTCTTGTTTATCAATGGTAAGTTTTTGGTACTGATTGGACTTAAAAGATATTTTCTCAACAACCTTATCGGTTATAGAGTCCAAATTATATAGATTTTTTGAGTAATCTGTTATGAAAGTTAAAGAGGTTTTATCATCAATTTTTGAAAAGCAAACAATACTTTTTTTTGAGGGCTTTAATAGATTCAACAATTTAGAATTATTGAAAAAAGAATACGAATTGGTATTCTTTAACTTACTAATAAAACTATTGTTTTTTATATCAGCTTTTAATGATTCAAAATCCTCAATTTTTATGACTAATGATGTGTTTTTTGGAATGAAATCTTTTAGTTCACTTGTTTTATCTAAACTGGAGTCACAACCATTAAGCAATAAAATAGTTGTGATGAAAAAAAATGATTGAATAAAACCCTTCATATCACAAAAATATAAAGGAAAACAAAGGATTGCTATTTTTTATAAAAAGTTTATTGACGGGTTTTTAACAATCAATTTCAAATGTTTAAATCTAGATGGTACTGCTCAGGAAGAAGACGAAAACTTTTACGATGGTATTTAGTGATTCCATATTTTTTTATGGCAGCTCTGTGTTCTTTTGTTGGATAGCCTTTGTTTTTTTTCCAATTATACATTGGAAATTCATTATGAATTTTACTCATATATAAATCACGATATGTTTTAGCTAAAATAGATGCTGCAGCAATATGAAGATATTTAGTGTCTCCTTTAACAATACAATCATATGAAATGTTACAAAATGGTTTAAAACGATTTCCATCCACTGCGATATGTTGAGGTTTGATGATTAAAGAATTAATAGATTTATGCATTGCAAGAATGGAGGCATTGAGAATATTTAAGCGATCAATTTTTTCCATCATTACGTGAGCAACACTAAAAGATATAGATTGTTCTTCAATAACTAATCGTAGCAATTTTCTTTTTTTTTCTGATAATTGTTTGGAATCTGTTAAGATATTATTTTTGAAATTATCTGGTAAAATTACTGCTGCTGCTGTCACGGGGCCAGCTAGACAGCCTCTTCCTGCCTCATCAGTTCCACATTCAATTAGTCGATGATTGATTTTTAGTTTTAACACAAGTTAAAGGACTTTAAAATTAAAAATATTCCATTCAAAAGTATACCTTTGTTTGGTAAGTTAAAAATAGATGCGCAAAACGTTTTTTTTATTTCTTTTATTATGTTTACCAACATCAGTTTTTTCTCAAAGCGATGGAGATAATTCACTTAAGACGAAAAAAGAAAATCCTCCAATTGTCTTATATAAAATTATTTCTGCCCAGAGGGATACCACCTATTTAGATACTTCTTTAAACTTACAAAAAGAGTATAGGTTTAATTATTTGCGAAAGGATAATTTTGAGTTACAAGAGTTTTCAAATGTTGGCCAACCCTACAATAAATTAGCCTATGATTTTAACAACTTGAACTTAAAACCATTATTCGTAGCACAGTCTCATCATTTTGGTTACCGTGAAGTTGAAGATATAGAGTATTTTAATTTACCCACTCCACTCACAGAGTTATATTTTAAAACAGCTTTTAAACAAGGGCAACAGTTAGATGCGTTTTTTTCCGTAAACACCTCAGATCAATTTAATTTTTCAGTTGCTTATAAAGGTGTTCGTTCCCTTGGAGCCTATCAGCATAGTCTAACAAGTACCGGAGATTTTAGATTCTCAACGAATTATCACACAAAAAATAAACGATATCAAATTTTAGCACATGTAATGTCATTGGATTTATTGAATCAGGAAAATGGTGGCTTAACCAATGAATCGGTTGCATTATTTCAAAGTAATAATAGTGAATTTAGAGATCGCGGACGACTGGATGTAAAATTTGAAGATGCAGAAAATGAATTGAAAGGATTTAGAGTATTTGCAAAACAAGAATACGAGTTGATAACAAAAAAAGACAGCACAGATTTAACTACATTCATCATTGGAAATGAAATAGGTTTTGAAGATAAATCTTATGTCTACAAACAAGATACTCCTTTCAGTGGCTTTGGAGACTCCTACAAAACAACTGGATTGTTCAAAAAAAGTAAACTTGAAGATTTTAGTGTTAAAGGTTATGCTCAATTAAAAAATAAGTACATCGGTAAATTAAGTGCTTTTTTAGGGTATACAGATTATAACTTTGGTTACAATAGTGTGATTATATTTGATAGCGGATCAATAACAAACAGACTAAAATCTAATCTAGTACAAGCAGGAGCCGCCTTCTCAAAAAAACATAAAGGATTTGAAATTTATGGAGAGGCAGCTATTAATGTTTCTGGAGATTACGATGGTAATTATTTAAAAGCAGCAACCTCTTATTTAATCAATAATAACCAACTCGTAGGTGCTGAAATAACTACGCATTCTGTTGTGCCTAATTTTAATTTTTTATTGAATCAAAGTGACTACCTTAATTACAATTGGCAAAATGAGTTTGATAATGTAAAAAAACAGCAGCTAAAATTAAAATACGAATCAAATAAAGTAGCTAAAGTATCATTCGATTATACTGGAATTGAGGGGTATACTTATTTCGCAATTAAAAATAACGATTCAACTCCAACTCCACATCAATTCAATAATAGAGTTGATTATTTAAAAATAAAATTACAGAAAGAATTTAAGTTCAAAAAGTTTGGATTAGAGAACACCTTGTTGTACCAAAGTGTATTGAGTGGAGCAGAAGTTTTGAAGCTTCCGCAGTTTATAACAAGAAATACTTTATATTTTGAAGATCAGTGGTTTAAAAAAGCACTTTTTATGCAAACCGGTTTGACTTTTAAATATTATTCTGAATACATGATGAATGCTTACGATCCTGTTTTAGCTGAATTTTACGTGCAAGATCAAACAGAACTTGGAGGCTATCCTCAATTTGATTTATTTTTTAACGCCAGGGTTCAACAAGTAAGGATATTTTTCAAATATGAAAATTTAACTGCACTTTTTTCAAATTCAAATAATTATTTTTCAGCTCCTGGTTATCCCTATAGAGATTCGGTCCTACGTTTCGGTATCGTGTGGAATTTTTTAATGTAATTAAGAAAAAATCATTTATTAAGTTTTTGTAAACTTATTGCAATTTTTTCAGTGTACTTATCTGCAGCTTTTACGGCATCTTTTGGATTTTCAATTTCGGTTGTTGTAGCAGCTAGAAGTTGATCACCTTCTTCATTATTTAAATTATAAAAAAGTGTTTCCAATACATACTTTCTGTCGGTTGTAGTATAGGAACTTCCAGAGCCATAGTAATTGCCAAATGTAGAATACGAATAAGGATGTGTATAATAACTATAAAATCCACCGTAATATGAAGGGTAATAGCTTGAGTAAGGCCCCATCATTCCCATATTTCCCATGTAAAAGTCGTTATAATAATTTGTTGTCGTAGTTTCTGAATAATCTTTTAAAACATTGACACAAATCGCGTCATATCCTTCATATCCTAGTATTTCTTTGATAAATTTTTCTCTTTCCTCTGTCATTTCTTTATCAGGATTCATTTTTGGAAATCTAGTAAAACTCTCAGTTGCTCTATATCCTTTAGATCGAAGTTTGTTTGCAATACTTGTTTCAAAATCAGCTCTAATTCCCGGATCAGCAGTTCGAGCAATTACTAATATATTTCTACCTTCCATTTTTTGACCGTCTTCACTCCGCCATGCACTTAAAACTTTTACAGAAGTGCTGCATCCTACAAAAAATAAAAAAATTGTTCCTAAAAATATAAATTGATGTTGTTTCATTTTAAAAAAATTTAGTCTTTTAACAATCCTCTGGAGATTACTATTTTTTGAATTTCTGAGGTGCCTTCGTAAATCTGAGTGATTTTGGCATCTCTCATTAATCGTTCTACATGATATTCTTTAACATAACCATTACCTCCATGAACTTGGACTGCTTCAACAGTTACTTCCATCGCGACTTGAGAAGCAAATACTTTAGCCATTGCACTACTCATATCATAATTGTTACCTTGATCTTTATCTAAAGCAGATTTGTATACCAACAATCTTGCTGCTTCGATATTAGTGTGCATATCTGCTAATTTAAAAGCTATTGCTTGATGATTGCATATTTCAGTTCCAAATGCTTTTCTAACTTTTGAATAGTCTCTTGCTAATTCGTATGCGCCAGCGGCAATTCCGAGTGCTTGAGATGCTATACCAATTCGACCACCTGAAAGTGTTTTCATAGCAAATGTGAATCCAAACCCGTCCTCACCAATTCTATTTTCTTTGGGTATTTTTACATCTGTAAACATTAATGAATGGGTGTCACTTCCTCTTATGCCAAGTTTGTCTTCTTTGATTCCAATTTCAAAACCTTCCCATTCCTTTTCCACAATAAAAGCATTAATTCCCTTATGTTTTTTATCCTTGTCTGTTTGCGCTATAACAATGTAGTAATCTGCTGAATTTCCATTTGTAATCCAATTTTTAGTACCGTTCAGTAAATAATAGTCTCCTTTATCTATTGCAGTAGTTTTTTGAGAAGTTGCGTCAGATCCTGCTTCAGGTTCGCTTAAACAAAAAGCACCTAATTTTTCACCAGTAGACAGTTGGGTTAGGTATTTTTGCTTCTGTTCTTCGGTTGCATATTTTTCGATACCGTAACATACCAACGAGTTATTTACCGACATAATCACACTTGCTGAAGCATCAATTTTTGATATTTCTTCCATAACTAACGCATAGGATAAAGTATCCATACCGCCTCCACCGTATTTCGGGTCAACCATCATTCCCATGAAACCCATTTCTCCCATCATCTTTATCTGTTGCGTGGGAAATTTCTGTTTATTGTCCCTTTCAATCACTCCAGGCAACAATTCAGTTTTTGCAAAATCACGAGCAGCATCGCGAATCATAATGTGTTCTTCGGTAAGCTTAAAATCCATTATAAATGATGTTATATTGTTTATAAAAAATAGAAAGCAAAGATACCTTTTTAAATGTCAATTGTCAAGTGGTAATTTGACAGAAAATGATTTTAAAAATATACTTTAATTTTTGAACATGCCAGATAGGACTTGTATATTTAGAGCGGATTAAATTTCTTTTTTGGAAACAAATAACTATCATGTAATAGGAGTAATGAGCGGTACATCTTTGGATGGTATCGACTTAGCCGAAATCAACTTTACCCTTCAAGAAAAAAAAACTTGGGATTTTAAAATTTTGAATACTGAAACCGTTTCTTACCCAAAAAATTGGAAAATCAGTTTACAAAATACACTGTCATGTTCTGAAAGAGAAATCGCTAAATTAAATATACAATACACACGTTTTTTGGCTTCTGTCATCTCAAAATTTATTAAAAAGAATCAAATAGTAAACTTAACAGCTGTTTGCAGTCATGGCCATACCATTTGGCATCAACCCCAACAGGGAATTACGTTTCAAATAGGAAACTTACCTGAATTAGCTGATTTGATAAAACAAAAGGTAGTTTGTGATTTTAGACTACAGGATATACAACTTGGCGGGAATGGCGCTCCTTTGGTGCCAATTGGTGATCGATTGTTGTTTTATGATTACGATTATTGTTTAAACTTGGGAGGTTTTGCTAATATTTCTTTTGAAGAAAATAATAATTCACTTTTTTCTAAAAGGATTGCCTATGATGTCTGTCCAGTAAATATTGTTCTTAATTTCTTAGCAGAAAAAATGGGTTATGAATATGATCATAATGGTCATTTTGCTCAACATGGAAGGGTTTCCAAAAAAGTTTTAATCGAATTAAATAATTTACCTTTTTTTAGTTTATCATCCCCAAAATCGTTGGGAATGGAATGGGTTAAAAAAAACGTTCTTCCTATTTTAGAACAATCAAATATTTCAATTAAAGATCAACTGTCTACCTTTACCGAGCATGTGGCTATTCAATTATCTAAACAACTAAAAGAAAATAGTAAAGTTTTGGTTACAGGAGGAGGAGCTTTTAACAGATATTTATTAAAAAGAATCAGCTTTTATAAAAGTGTTAATCTTATAATCCCCTCAAATACAATGGTTGAGTTTAAGGAAGCCTTAATTTTCGGATTTTTAGGTGTGCTCCGATTGAGAGGTGAAAATAATTGTTTGAGAAGTGTAACTGGTGCAAAAAAAGATCATTCTTCAGGGATAATTTTCAAAATAAATTAACTATAAATGTGTTCCTTGTCAGAGGAGGATTTTTTATATTTGTTATCTTTCAAATAAACGCTACTATTTTCAACAATAAAACATTTCTTTTTTATCAACACAAAGCTTTCATCATTAAAATAGAACCTCCAGTGAATTCAAAAAAATTAAAATTTAAGCGTTATTTCTCTGCTACTCAATCTAATTATAACCAATTAAAAAAAATCAATGTTTAAATATTTTTTAGGACAAAGTCCAAAGTGGTTTAAGATGACCATAATTATTTTTCTAATCTTCAATATCTTTTCATTCTATAGTTTGGGGCCTAC
>SGZC01000061.1 GCA_004213605.1 Flavobacteriales bacterium | reverse complement strand
CCTATTATTTACTTTTGCTAGTTATCGTCATTGGAATAGTGCATCTTATTGATTCTTATAAAAATAAAACAATGCCTATTTTTTTTAAGGCAGTAGGTATACTAATCGTTGCCGTAGTAATTGCAGTAGGGCTCAATGCTACTAATATTTTAGCTACTAAAGAATATGCAGCTACTTCTACTCGAGGAAATAGTGAATTAACAATTAACCCTGACGGAAGTACTAAAGCGGCTGATAAAGGACTCGATTATGATTATATTACAGAATATAGTTATGGGAAGTTAGAAAGTTTTAATTTATACATCCCTAGATTTATGGGTGGAGGATCTTCCGAACCGTTACCAGAAAATCCGGAATCTTTTGACGCTATTATGCAGTTAGGAGCCTCACCTCAAGAAGCCAACCAGATTTTAAATCAAATTCCAATGTATTGGGGAGATCAACCGATAGTTGCCGCACCTGCTTATGTAGGAGCTGTCATTATTTTCTTGGCTGTTTTATCCTTATTTTTATTTAATGATAAATTAAAATGGTGGTTGGTTTCAGGAATTTCACTAAGCTTGCTTTTGTCTTGGGGAAAAAATTTCAGTTTGCTTACCGACTTTTTTATTGAGTACATCCCGTTATACAATAAATTTAGAGCGGTATCCTCGATACAAGTTTTATTGGAGTTGTTATTACCAATATTAGCAACAATTGGATTGCAACAATTTTTGTTTACTTCTGAAGGCTCCGATAAAAAGAAAAAAGCGTTGTTGTATGCTACAGGAATTACTGCTGGTCTAACAGCAATATTTATATTATTTAAATCTTCTTTATTTGATTTTACAAGTCCTTATGACACTTACTTTATGAAGGATTTAGGTCCCAAGTTTGTCGCTGCCATGCAAGAAGATAGAATGACGTTGTTTACAAGTGATGCCCTTAGATCTCTCATATTTATTTTGTTATCAGCAGGTATTTTATGGTTTTATTTTAAATCAAAATTAAAAGAAGGAACTGTTATTGCTTTGTTTGCCATATTGATAGTATTTGATTTGGTGGGGGTTGACAAAAGATATGTAAATAACGATGATTTTGTGAAATCTAGAATAATGAATCATCCTTTTCAAGAAAACATCGCAGATAAAGAAATTTTAAAGGACACCGCATATTTTAGAGTGTACGACGTGATTTCAAGCCCATTTAATAGTGGAAAAGCGAGTTATTATCATAATGCACTAGGAGGTTATCATGCGGCAAAACCTGGGCGAATTCAAGATCTCAATAACTTCTACTTAAGTAAAGGAGATATAGGGATACTCAATATGATGAATGTTAGATACATTATCACCCAAGGAAAAAATGGAACACCTTTTCCTCAACGCAATCCATACGCAAATGGTGCTGCTTGGTTCGTAGAAAATGTATTGATTGCTCAAAATACCAATGAAGAACTATTATTGTTAGATAGTTTAGATACTAAAAAAACGGCCATAATTCATAAAGAATTTAGCAATAAGTTACCTCTAGAAGCTATTAAACGAGATTCCACAGCAACCATCAAATTAAAAAGCCATACTCCAAACCATCTAGTTTACGAATCCAATACCGGTACTTCTCAATTAGCGCTTTTTTCTGAAGCCTATTACCCGGATGGTTGGAATGTTTATTTAGATGGAGATTTAGTGGAGCATTATAGAGCTAATTATATTTTGAGAGCGCTCACGATTCCAAAGGGAACTCATACTATTGAATTTAAATTTGAACCCCAAGTTATCGCTATAGGCAGTCGAATATCGTTGGCTAGTAGTATATTATTTTTACTGGTAGTTGCTGGAGGCTTTTATAAAATGAGTAGAAAGAAAGGGTCATTTAATAATGAATAAAAAGTTATGAAGCGCGTACTTATAATTACGTATTATTGGCCGCCTGCTGGTGGTCCAGGTGTTCAAAGATGGCTTAAGTTTGTTACTTATTTTAAAGAGTTTGGAATTGACCCCATTGTTTTTATTCCCGATAACCCTCATTATCCTATAACAGACGAATCTATTGGCTCTGAACTACCAGAAGGTATTCAAATCATTCGGTTTCCCATAAAAGAACCTTATGGATTTGTAAATTTATTTTCAAAAAAGAAAATAACCCAAGTTAGTAGTGGAATTATAACAAAGCGTAAACAATCTGTTTTAGAAAAAGTTCTTTTATGGATTCGTGGGAATTTTTTTATTCCAGATGCCAGAATTGGGTGGGTAAAACCTTCTATTAACTTTTTAAGAAATTTTATAGCTGATCATAATTTAGAAGCCATTATTACTTCAGGACCTCCTCATAGTTTACATTTAATTGGTAAATCTTTAAAAGAGGAAACAGGAATTAAATGGGTGGCAGATTTTCGAGATCCTTGGACAACCATTCATTATCATAAATCGCTTAGGTTAGCTAAAAGAGCACAAAAAAAACATATAGCTTTAGAATCAGAAGTGCTAACAAAAGCAGATCATATAGTCGTGACAAGTGCAACTACTAAAAAGGAATTTGAAAAAATCACCCAAACCCCCATCGAAGTTATCACTAATGGATACGATTCTATTGATAACTTTAAACTTAATTTAGATATAAAATTTACCTTATCGCATATAGGCTCTTTACTAAGTAATAGAAACCCTATTATATTGTGGGAAGTGCTGTCTGAGCTATGTTCAGAGAACCCTGAGTTTTCAAAAGATTTATTGATACAACTGGCTGGATCTGTAAGTGATGCTATACTTATTAGTATTCAAAAATACGGTTTAATGGATCAGTGTATAGCGTTGGGGTATTTGTCGCATCAAAAAGCTATTCAATTACAGTATAATTCTCAGGTTTTATTATTAATTGAGATGAATCTTCCTGAGACGAAAGCTATTATACCCGGTAAATTATTTGAATACCTCGCAGCAAAACGCCCAATACTAGCAATTGGACCTATAGATAGCGATGTTGAAAAAATCATTGAGGAAACCAATTCAGGGAGCTATTTTGGTTATTCTGAAAAGGAAAAACTTAAAAAACAAATTAGCTTGTTTTATAGCGAATATAGGGAGGGTCATTTAACTTTAAATTCCAAAGGCTTATCAAAGTTTAGCAGAAAAAAATTGACTTCTAAAATGAGTGATTTGATTAAAAGTTTATAAAAATATAAAATCCGTCTTTTTAAACTAAAAGACGGATTTTAAAAACAAATCAACTAAAACTTGATACTAAAAAATATATTACATTATTTAATTAGCAATCATTATGCCATAAAATATTTAAAAATATGTTTGTGATTTATTTAACAATAATTTATTATATTTTATCGGACAAATAAGCGGCAGTGTAAGACTTTTTATTTTTAGCCACCTCTTCTGGAGTTCCTTGCGCAATCAAATCGCCACCTTTTTCGCCACCATCAATTCCCAAGTCAATCACATGATCTGCGCACTTAATTAAGTCCATATTATGTTCTACTACAATTACGGTGTGGCCTTTGTCTAGCAATGCATAAAAAGACTTTAATAATTTATTAATATCATGAAAATGTAGACCTGTAGTTGGCTCATCAAATATAAAGAGGGTCTTTTCTTTGGTGGTTCCTTTAATTAAAAAGGATGCTAATTTAATACGCTGTGCTTCTCCACCCGAGAGAGTAGAAGAGCTTTGTCCTAATTGCACGTACCCCAAACCAACATCTTGAAGCGGTTGCAACTTGTTAGTGATTTTAGTTTCTCCTTTGGTACTGAAAAAATTGATTGCATCCTCTACTGTCATCTGTAATACGTCGTGGATATTTTTTTTCTGAAACTGAACTTCTAATACTTCTTTTTTAAACCGTTTTCCTTTACAAACATCACATTCTAAATGAACATCAGCCATAAATTGCATTTCTATAGTAACTTCACCCTCACCTTTGCATTTTTCACAACGACCACCATCAACATTGAACGAAAAATGTTTGGGTTTATACCCTCTAATTTCAGCTAATTTTTGTTTTGAAAATAAACTTCTAATATCATCATAGGCTTTGATGTAAGTAACAGGATTGGATCTACTGGAACGTCCAATGGGATTTTGATTTACAAATTCTACATTTTTAATACTTAAAAAATTCCCTTCTATTTTACTAAATTGTCCTGGCTTTTCGCCATAACCACCAACTTCTTTCAAAATAGCTGGATACAATATTTTTTTAACTAAGGTGCTTTTTCCACTACCAGAAACACCGGTAATAGCAGTAAAACAAGCTAATGGAAATTGAACATCAATATTTTTTAAATTATGATGTCTGGCACCAAATAGTTGGATACTGTTTTTTGAGCTTCTTCTTTGTGCTGGGATTTTAATAGAGAGTGTTCCGTTTAAATATTGAGCTGTTAATGAGTTTGATTTTAATAAGTTTTTATAATTACCAGTAGCAACTACTTCGCCTCCAAAACTTCCAGCTTCAGGACCAATATCGATAATTTCGTCTGCTGCTTTCATGATGTCTTCGTCATGCTCTACGACGATGACCGTATTGCCTATATCTCGCAACGATTTTAATACCTCAATAAGTCGTTCTGTATCTTTCGGGTGAAGACCAATACTTGGTTCATCCAGTATATACATAGATCCCACTAAACTACTACCCAATGAAGTAGCAAGATTAATTCGTTGTGATTCACCTCCAGACAGCGTATTGGATTTTCGATTAAGCGTCAAATAGTTCAAGCCAACTTTATTTAAAAATTCCAAACGATTGTTAATTTCAATTAAAAGTCTTTTAGCAATTTTTTTGTCGTACTTACTTAGTTCTAGATTGTTGAAAAAATCGGTTACTTTTTCAAGTGGTAATTCAACTAATTCTTGAAGGGAGGTCCCGTTAATTTTTACATAACTCGCTTCTTTTCTCAAGCGTTTTCCTTTACAAGTGTTACAAATGGTTTTGCCGCGATACCTAGAGAGCATTACTCGGTTCTGAATCTTGTAGCTTTTAGAGGTCAACTCTTCAAAAAAATCATTTAATCCTCTAAAGTGTTCATTTCCTTCCCAAACCAATATTTTTTGATCTTCCGACAATTCAAACCAAGCTTTATGGATAGGAAAATCAAATTTGTAAGCGGCGTTTACCAGTTGATCTCGATACCAACTCATGGATTCGCCTCTCCACGGAAAAATAGCGTTTTCGAAAACAGATAATGCGGTATTAGGAATCACTAAATCATTATCAATCCCTATAACATCGCCATAACCTTCACATGTTTTACAAGCTCCAAAGGGATTGTTAAAACTAAACAAATGAATGTTTGGACTTAAAAATGAAATTCCATCTGCTTCAAAACGGTTATTAAATATTGTGATGGAAGGATTGGAGATATTTTCGATCTGAAGTTCACCTTTTCCTTCAAAAAAAGCAATTTCTACGGCATCTGCCAATCTATTTAAAAAATCATCATTATTTTTTGTGATAATCCGGTCTACTACTAAATAGATTTCTTTCGGCAACTTTTCACCTTTTAATTCGTCCAGTCTAACAATGCGATCTCCCAACTTAATTCGGGCATATCCTTGTTGTAAAAGTGCGAGTAATTTATTTTCTATACTCCGTCCTTTTTCTAGTATGATAGGAGCTAGTAGGAGTAGTTTTTCACCTTCCTTAAATTCTTTTAAAAAATTAATAACATCGGTAACGTTATCTTTTTTTACTTCTTTTCCTGAAATTGGAGATATGGTTTTACCTATTCGAGTATACAATAACTTTAAATAGTCATAGATTTCGGTTGTAGTACCAACTGTTGAACGTGGGTTGGTTGAATTTACCTTTTGCTCGATTGCAATTGCAGGAGAAATTCCCTTAATAGCATCCACCTTAGGCTTATTAATCCGACCTAAAAATTGTCTAGCATAGGAAGATAAACTTTCCACATAACGTCGTTGCCCCTCTGCATAAAGGGTGTCAAAAGCCAAACTCGACTTTCCGCTTCCCGATAAACCAGTAATTACTACCAATTTGTTCCTGGGAATTACCACAGAGATATTCTTCAGGTTATGAAGTTTTGCACCTTGAATTACTATATTTTTTTTAGTATTTACGGTATCTAATTTCAAGCGTTATCTCTATTTTTTTTGAAGTGAATTTTGCAAAGATAACATTTCCGATTTGAGATTTATAATAAGGCTCATCAATATTTTTTATTGAAAATTATTGTTTTTTTTTGCATTTGTTAATTGATTGTTATTATATTTACGACTTAGTATAAACAAAAAAACTTTTTTGCCTATAGCATAATATTACTTTTTTAAATAAAAATATGATATAACAAACACACTCTTTTGGGTGGTTTGCAAACTATTTAAAAGTAATGTTATGATAAAAAAAGAATCTACAGATGCACAATTAGTTAGTGCCTACATGAAGGGTAACGAACAAGCAATAAGTGTATTAATTACCCGACACAAACAAAAGATTTACAGCTTTATTTATTCAAAAGTATTTGATAGGGATGTCTCTGAAGATATTTTTCAAGATACTTTTATAAAGGTGATAAAAACACTTAAACGAGGCGCTTACAATGAGGAGGGAAAATTTATTCCCTGGGTAATGCGTATTTCGCATAATCTAGTCATCGATCATTTCAGAAAAAATAATCGGATGCCTAAGTTTGAAAATAATTCTGATTTTAATATTTTTTCAGTGTTGCATGATGGATCATTAAATGCTGAAAAAACAATGATTAAAGAACAAGTAGAGGGTGATTTGAAAAAAATTATCCAAGAGTTACCAGATGATCAAAAAGAAGTCTTGATAATGCGAATTTACAAAGAAATGAGTTTTAAAGATATCAGCGAAAAAACAGGGGTAAGTATCAACACGGCTCTTGGCAGAATGCGTTATGCATTAATCAATCTTCGGAAGGTTATTGACAAGCATAATATTGTATTGACCAATTAATACAATAATAAATATTTTGATGCGTTATAAAAAAGATAACCTTGAAATACTTATTATATGCAAAAAATGTACTCTGGAACTTCACGTTCGGAACGCGTGAATGAAAACTTAGTTCCTAAAGAAGAAACGATTAGGTTTCTTTTGGATTATTCAAAGGCTTTAAGTGTTATAGATTATAATAAAATGAAGTTTGAAGCACTTCTAAACTAAACTTTGTAAAAACCTCGAAAATACATTTTTCGAGGTTTTTTTATGAAACACTTTGTTTATTAAGAATAGATTTTCTTCCGATTTTTTTTGTAATGATATCTTTGTTAATATCCCAGCCTCTTGCTGGAGAATATTCCCTTCCATAAAAAATAATTTGCAAGTGTAGTTTATTCCATAAATCTTTTGGAAATAATCTTTTAGCGTCTTTCTCGGTCTGAACTACATTTTTACCATTGGTCATTCCCCAACGATACATTAATCGATGAATATGGGTGTCGACAGGAAATGTAGGAATGTTAAACGCTTGTGATAAAACCACACTTGCTGTTTTATGGCCTACTGCTGGCAAAGCTTCTAGATCTTCAAAAGTTCTAGGAACCTTTCCTTGATGTTTTTCTATTAATATTTTTGATAACCCATAGATTCCTTTAGATTTCATGGGAGATAAACCAACTGGCTTAATAATAGTTCTTATTTCTTCCACCGATAATTTAATCATATCATAAGGGTTGTCGGCAAGACTAAATAAAATAGGAGTAATTTTATTAACTCCTTTATCGGTGCTTTGAGCAGATAATAAAACAGCAATTAACAGAGTGTATGGATCTTTATGATTAAGTGGGATAGGAGTTTCGGGATAAATACGCTCTAATGTATTTATGATGTAAACTATTTTTTCTTGTTTCGTCATTTATGTATTTTTACACAAAAGTAAAAAAATGAACACATTAAAAGTAGGAGATAAGGTTCCAAATTTTTCAGCGATGGATCAGGATGGAAATTCGATACAATTGAACGATTATCATGGTAAAAAACTTGTAGTATTTTTTTATCCAAAGGCTAGTACTCCTGGATGTACTATGGAAGCCTGTAATCTAAGAGACAATTATGATTTACTACAACAGAACGGATTTGAACTTTTGGGAGTAAGCGCAGACAACCAAAAAAGACAAACTAATTTTAGAACAAAATATAACTTTCCTTTTCCCTTACTGGCGGATGAGAATAAAGAAGTGATTCGTGCCTTTGGTGTTTGGGGCTTGAAAAAGTTTATGGGTCGTGAATATGATGGTATTCATCGAAAAACTTTTCTTATCGATGAAAAAGGCTTTGTTGTAAGGGTGATCGATAAAGTAAAGACTAGGTCGCACGCTTCTCAAATTTTAGAAGAAAACGAATAGGTTTTACTTGGAGTAGCCAAAGAGTTCTTTTTGTTTAATGATTTCAGAGACTCCCTCTGGAAGAAGCTTTTCCCAGCCTTCTTCGTTATTTTTAATCATTTTAAGAACAGTTCGGGAGAAGATATTAAGATGACTTTTATCGAAATCTTCAATGTCGACGACTTTTCCATTGTATTTAAAAAACTTATAAAGTTCTTTCATTCGTGGATGAACCTTCAAGTTTTCACTATTGGTATATTCTCCAGTATCAGGATTCAACATCGGATATAAATAAACTTTAAGGTCTTTAAAAAATAATTTACCGAAAGCTTCTAAAATACCCCCACTTAGGTGTCGGTAATACTTTTCATCAAATATGTCAATCATATTATTGACCCCTAGGGTTAATCCCATCCGTTTTTTTGTAAAAGCAGAAAAATACTCTACCAACTTATAATATTCTTTAAAGTTAGAAATCATTACGGTATGTCCTAGTGAGCATAATAATTTTGCACGAGACATAAAGTCTTCCTCATTTATCTCTCCCTCTGCACGAAGGTTAGACAAGGTAATTTCAAAAATGACGATGGTTTTATCTTCATCGACTTTCTTTTCTTTTTTGAAAATATCCAATGACTTTTCATACATATCTATATTTACTTTAGTTACGGGTCTAAAGCTTCCTCTTAGGGCTAGGATATTCTTTTTGTATAAAATAGCTGCAGGCAATATGTTTTTTCCATCAGGCCCAAACATAACTGCTTGAGTCATTCCATTTTTAATAAGTTGTAAACTCATTAATCGATTATCGACTTCACTGAATTGTGGTCCTGAAAAATTAATGGTGTCAATTTCAACTTTATCTCGATCGATATGATCGTATAAGTATCGAAGTAATTTTTTGGGCTCATTGAATTTGTAGAATGCACCGTAAATAAGATTTACACCCAACGTTCCAAGGGTGTTTTGTTGCAATGTAGCTTCATTTTGATGAAATCGAATATGCAATACGATTTCGTTATAATCACCATCAGGCTCAATCTGATACTTAATACCAACCCAGCCGTGCCCTTTAAACTTTTTCGCAAAATCAATAGTAGCAACTGTATTGGCGTATGAGAAGAATAATCTGTTCGGGTGTTTACTTCTGGAAAGTCGCTGCTCAATTAGATTAATTTCATGGCTTAGCATTGTTTTTACACGGGACTCTGTAACATATCGATTGTCTTTTTCGATACCATAGATGGAGTCGCTAAAATCTTTATCATAAGCAGACATTGTTTTCGCTATTGTTCCAGATGCTCCTCCAGCTTTAAAAAAATTCCGTACGGTTTCTTGTCCAGCGCCAATTTCCGCAAATGAACCGTAAATATTTTCATTTAAATTAATTCTAAGAGCTTTACTCTTAATAGATGGAATGTTTTCAAATTCTTTATCTCCTGAAATGCTAATGGACATGATATTTATTTTTTGGAAACAAAGTTAATAAATACCTTAGTTAAACAAAATAAATACTGTTATTTTTGTCTGATGAATTCAAGTTTAACAATCACCTTTCTTGGAACTGGAACATCGCAAGGAATTCCTGTAATTGCAAGTGACCACCCAGTTTGTAAAAGCGATGATTTTAAAGATAAAAGACTTCGTGTTTCTATCTTAATCTCATGGGATAATTATAATTATATCATTGATTGCGGTCCTGATTTTAGACAACAAATGTTGAGAGCTAATTGTAAAAAAATTGATGGAGTCTTTCTAACGCATGAGCACAACGATCATACAGCAGGTATTGACGATATTAGACCTTTTTATTTTAAACAAGGCGCTATTTCTTTTTTCGCTCAAAAGCAAGTGTTTAAAAATCTGTACCAACGGTTTTCATACATCTTTGAAACTGAACA
>SGZC01000060.1 GCA_004213605.1 Flavobacteriales bacterium | reverse complement strand
AAACTGTTTTCATAATCTACTCAAAAATAAGTTTATAATTATTCATTTTAGTAAAACGGATGAAATTCTTTAATCACCAGAACAAAGAAATTAACAATGCTGAATTTTTACAAATTGATGCTGATTTAATAAAACTAATCGAGTATTTAGTGTTAGTTTAAGGTATGTCAATTTAAGGAAAGAGCAACTAAATTAGTTGTTCTTTCTTATTTTTTATTGGCCAACTGACCACAAGCAGCATCTATATCTTTTCCTCGACTTCTTCTTACTGTAACAGGAATTCTGTTTTTTTCTAAGGCATGAATATAAGTATCTGTCACCCTTTTCGAGGCTTGCTTAAAAGAGTCGTCATCGATAGTGTTGTATTCAATTAAGTTCACTTTACAAGGCACTTGTTTACAATACCTTATCAATGCATCAATATCTTCGCGCGTATCGTTGATCCCTTCCCAAATAACATATTCGTATGTAATTCTCTGGTTGGTTTTTTCATACCAATATTGAAGCGATTCTTTTAAATCGATTAATGTAAACTTAGTTGCAAAAGGCATTATTTGCGCTCTTTTTTCTTGAATTGCTGAATGTAGCGATACTGCTAAATTAAACTTCACCTTGTCATCAGCTAACTTTTTTATCATTTTTGGTATACCAGAAGTGGAGACTGTAATTCGTTTGGGAGACATCCCTAGACCCTCTTCTGAAGTAATCTTATCAATCGACTTCAATACATTGTTATAGTTCATTAAAGGTTCTCCCATTCCCATAAAAACAATATTAGAAAGTGGTCTTGAATGGTAGAGTCTACTTTCCTGATCAATCGCTTTAACTTGATCATAAATTTCGTCAGGGAGTAAGTTTCTCATTTTTTTTAACTTGGCAGTCGCACAAAATTTACAATCTAAACTGCATCCAACTTGTGTTGAAACACATGCTGTCGTTCTGTTTGGAGTGGGTATTAAAACTGACTCGACTATTAAATCGTCAAAAAGTTTTATTGCATTCTTGATCGTCCCATCTTTACTTTTCTGTAAACTGTCAACTTCAATGTGATTGATCACGAAATTATCCTTTAGAATCTGTCTCGTATTTATCGAAATATTCGACATCTCGTCAAATTGGTGAGCTCCTTTATTCCAAAGCCATTCGTACACCTGATTCCCTCTAAATTCTTGATCTCCTATTTCTTTAAAAAATAGTCTCAATTCCTCTTTAGATAACGCTCTTATATCCTTCTTCTTTAATTCCATCAAACAAAAATATTATAATTACTAAGTAATATATAATAAAAAGCCTCTTTTGTGCAAAAGAGGCTTTTTATTCGTTTGAGGCCATCATGTTATCTACTAATGACTATTTTTTTTGTGGAACTAATATTGGTGTCAACATTTAATAGATATAAAAAATAAACTCCCTCTTTTAATCGCTCAACGTTGATCACATTTATAGTATTAGACATATCTCCCGAAAACACCTTTTGACCCAATAAATTATAGAAACAGAACTCCAAATTAGGATACCTATTATTTATGATTGAAATAGTTGTATTTGCTGGATTAGGGTATATATCTAAATTACCTGTATCATCAAATTCTTGAGTATTTAAAACATTCTCAAGTGTCTCGGTAGTTGTATGACCTGTATTGTTGGGGTCTAACCAATCTTTCAATCTTGTGGCTGATGTTTGTCCGGCTTCCCATGAAGTTCCAAATCTTCCGTAAATATCGTAGTCGTTATTATTTTCAATACCATCACAAAAAGCTTGACCAGCATACAATTGTCCTATAATTTTTCCATCTTCATTAAAAAGTGGTGATCCTGAGGAACCACTCTCAGTTGTACCTATCTCCCAACCGTCTCCTGTTCCAACAGAAACACCTCCAATAAGCCATACTTCTTTTCCGTTGGCAGTTTCTTTGACCGCTCCAGAATCATCTCTGCAAATTTTCATGATATCACCATTTGGGTGGTGAATACCTACTCCCATGGAAGGAGAGTTGTCCGTTTTATCCCAACCAGCGAAGGCCACGTCCCAAGAATCAGGTATTTCGTTATGTAACTTAACCAAAGCAAAATCACTTAAACTATGATGGGCTATTAATTCGGCTCCACTCATGGTAAAGTTTGTTTGAATGTCTAAACTTTCTTCCTCAGATGCACAAATTGGACTTGGACTCATCCAATTAAATCGTACAGACCAAAAAGATGGATTACTAGATTCTAAGCAATGATTTGCGGTTAACAAATAAGGCGTTTTATCGTTTAAGGTGGTATTAATTAAAGAAGACGAGCATAAATAACCATTTCCTAAATTAAGGAGTGCGACTGCCTTTTTAATAACATCTTTTTTATCGTCATAATCACTTCCTATCTGGCAATTTACATCATAATTACAATCGCCAGAATCGTTTAAGCCTCTTGTATTATTTTCAATCATTTGATGTATTCTCCCCATTCTATACCCATGAATTAAGCTACCTATCTCTAGTTCAGCAATTTCATTAGTATTTGCTGGTTCATAATATTCTATCCAAATAATCTCCCCTGAAACAAACCAAGAGCCTAATTGATTATTTTCTCTATTTTGATTTTTTGTGTAGGTCTTTGAGAAGTCTGTTCTTTCTTCGTTAAATAAATGTAACATGGCTCCTTCTGGCAACTTAAAGTCGTTAAAATTGACACTTAAATTAACAGCATCGGGAGACCAGATAGCTACTTGCCATATTCTTCCACGACTGTTACCTAGTTCGGTCCATTCTCCATCACTTTCGGGATCTAAGACCAATGGTCTTGAAATTCCATAACGCCAAGGCAAACTTTTATCCAAATCGTTAATTTGATCTTGTGCTATTATCGTATCTAAATCTAAAGGAGGTAACTCAATAGGAGTGACTGTACTTCTTAGGTTGTACTGAACACTTTTAGGTTGTATTCTATTTTCATCTTGTGCAATAGATACAACAGATATAAGTAAAAAGATAAGAAGTATTTTATTTTTCAAAATCTTAATTTGAGCCTGTTTCGATGTACTAATGTAATTGATTCTCACGTAAATTAAAAATCAAACTACGTTATTAAAAAAAACCTCTATTGCGTAGAGGTTTTATATGCTTATATTATTTCAATTAAATGATCAACATGGCATCGCCATAGGTATAAAAACGGTACTTTTCTTTAATCGCAATATCGTATGCTTCTCTCACAAATTCATGTCCTGCAAAAGCAGAAACCATCATCATTAACGTCGATTTAGGTGTATGGAAATTAGTCACCATCATGTTGGCTATACTAAAATCGTATGGAGGAAAAATAAATCTATTGGTCCAACCTTCATAAGCATTTAATGTTCCGTTTGATGAAACCGAACTTTCAAGTGTTCTCATCACCGTCGTTCCAACTGCACAAATTCTTCTTTTCTCTTTAATTCCTTTATTGATAATGTTTTCTGCAACAGTATCAATATAAAATTCTTCAGAATCCATTTTATGTTTAGATAAATCCTCGACTTCTACAGAACTAAAAGTTCCCAGTCCCACATGTAACGTTACTTCTGCAAAATTAACACCTTTAATTTCAAGGCGTTTTAATAAGTGTTTTGAGAAGTGTAATCCGGCAGTTGGAGCCGCAACAGCCCCCTCATTCTTTGCAAATATGGTTTGGTACCTTTCTTTATCTTCAGGCTCCACATCTCTTTTGATGTATTTTGGTAGCGGGGTTTCGCCTAATTCAGTTAATTTTTTTCTAAAATCTTCGTAAGCTCCATCATACAGAAAACGAAGAGTTCTCCCTCTCGAAGTTGTATTGTCAATAACTTCCGCGACTAAGGAATCATCTTCTCCAAAATATAATTTATTTCCAATTCTTATTTTTCGAGCTGGATCTACTAAAACGTCCCATAAACGAGTATCTTTATTTAATTCTCTTAAAAGAAAAACCTCAATACGAGCCCCTGTCTTTTCTTTATTACCAAATAATCTTGCAGGAAAAACTTTAGTATTGTTTAAAACTAAAACATCATCTTCTCTAAAATAATCTTTCAAGTCTTTAAACATTTTATGTTCAATTGTTTTATCTTTTCTGTTCAACACCATTAAACGAGACTCATCTCTGTTAGTGGCTGGATATTCTGCCAATAAATTTTCAGGTAATTCAAAATTAAACTTTGAAAGTTTCATTCCCATAATAATCGTATTTTTTAAATTAAAAAATGCAAATATACAATCTCGACATAGGGGTTGTCAAGTAAAAGGCAACTTATTATTTAATAATTACTTCGCCGCCAATTTTCTCCAGATCTTTCCAAAAAGTTTTATATGATTTTGAGACCACATTTGGATTGTTAATTATAATGGGGACTTTTAAATAGAGTGGTGCAAATGACATCGCCATTCTATGGTCTTGGTAAGTGTCGATAACTCTATTTTTGGCAATCGTTTTAGTGGGTTTTAATCGTAAACTATTTTCAGTAATCGTTACCTCAGCACCTAGTTTTTGAAGCTCATTTTTTAATGCTTTCAATCTATCGGTTTCTTTAATTTTTAAAGTACTTAAGCCTGTCAACTCACAAGAAACACCTAAACCTAGACAAGTAACCGCAATAGTCTGTGCAATATCAGGAGTATCTATAAGGTTTAATATTAGATGATTTTCTACTTTTTTTCTGTTTTTTCTTAACGTTATAGAGTTGTTCTTTTCATTAAAAATTGTTTCTACTCCAAGCCTTTTGTATAAGAAAGTTACCTTTGAGTCTCCCTGAATACTATCTTTTTTAAAGGTTTTTAAAGTTACCTCCAAGCAATCCGATAATGCTACCAAACTATAGTAATAAGAGGCAGAACTCCAATCGGATTCTACGTCAACATAAATATCATTGATTGTTTTTTTATGATTAATTTTAATAGTATTATTTTCAAAACTACAACAGATTCCAATTCTATATAGTAGCGCTTGGGTCATTTTTATGTAGGGAACCGAAGTGATATTATTTTTTAAATTAATGGTGAGCCCTTGTCGAAGAGATGGGGCAATCAACATTAATGAAGTTATGTATTGACTACTAACGTCAGCATCCATTTTAAGTGATTCAATAACCAATTCCTTTCCTTTAATTTTTAATGGAGGAAAACCATCATTTTTGGTATATGAAATATCTGCACCCATTTCTGTCAAAGTATCCACCAATATTTTTATTGGTCTTTCCTGCATTCTTTTACTACCCGTAATAATTAGTTCAATGTCTTTTTTAGTTGCAAAAAAACTTGTTAAAAAACGCATTGCAGTCCCTGCGTGATGAATATTTACAACTCCATTTTTCATATCCATTGTTCTTTTTAAAATTCTAGTGTCGTCACAATTGGATAAATTTTGAATGGAAATATTCGGATATATTTTTTTTAGAATTAAAAGCCTGTTGGATTCACTTTTAGATCCAGGTATGTTTAGCGTTATGATTTTATTTTGTTTGGTATTGGTAAGATATGCTTTCAAAACTAAAGTTTTTTCTTTATGATTTTTGCTCGAAACTTACCAAAGGTTACTAGAAATCCATAAATAAAACCTCCAAGAAAAAGTCCCAACACAAATAAATAAGGATTGGTTATAGCGTAGAAAAATTCTATTTTAAATCCCTCAATTACCCATTTAACAACTATAAATAGAAAAGAAAAAACAACCCCAAATGATAAAACCGATCTCCAAAAGCCTGGAGTTGAAATAACTTTTTTAATCATTATTTTAATTTTTTATTTTGATGGTGTCTGTCATGATCTCTATTAGTTTTAATCAGCATTTTTTTGTCGAATGCTTCCTGTAAGTCAATTCCAGTTTGATTAGCTAGACACAAAACAACAAAAATAACATCTGCCAACTCTTCCCCTAGATCTTTATTTTTATCACTTTCTTTTTCGCTTTGTTCACCATATCGACGAGCAATTATTCTAGCTACTTCTCCTACTTCTTCAGTAAGTTGGGCCATATTTGTGAGTTCGTTAAAATAACGAACCCCATGTTTTTTTATCCATTTATCAACGACTAGCTGTGATTCCTTTAAATTCATAATTAATATTTATTTTTTGAGTCCATAAAGATCGTAACCGGGCCCTCGTTAATCAGGGTAACATCCATCATAGCTCCAAATTTTCCAGTTTGTATTTTTTTTCCTATTTTTTTCTCTAATTGTAAAATAAATTTATCATAGAGTACGGAAGCTATTTCTGGTCGGGCCGCTTTTATATAGGAAGGTCTATTCCCTTTTTTAATTTGAGCATGGAGTGTAAATTGACTGACAACAATTATATCTCCATTTGATTCCAGAATTGATTTATTCATTAATCCATTATTATCGGTAATGATTCTCAGTTTTGCTATTTTTCCCGCTAACCAATTAATATCTTCCTTAGAATCTTCGTTTTCAATTCCCAATAAAATCAAATACCCTTTTTTTATTTCTGAAATAACTGTCTTATCTACAGAAACTGAGGCTTGTTTTACTAATTGAACGATAATTCTCATATGTATAAATTAATTCTTATCATAAGTATCTTTACGATAATGTTCTTCTTCTCCATCTAATATTTGAAGGTAACTTTTATAGCGAGACCAAGCAATTTCTCCATTTTCTAAAGCTTCCTTAATAGCACATTTTGGTTCTTCTAAATGTAGGCAATTATTGAATTTACAATGTTCCTTGAGCTTAAAAAATTCTGGATAATACCCTGATAATTCTTCTTTATCAATTTCAACCATTCCAAAACCTTTTATTCCTGGTGTATCTATTATTTGAGACTCAAAGGATAAATCATACATCTCAGCAAATGTAGTGGTGTGTTGTCCCTGTAGATGCTGATCAGAAATTTTTTTAGTTTTAAGTTTCATTGAAGGTTCTATGGTATTTACTAGAGTAGATTTTCCAACACCACTGTGACCAGAAAAAACACTTACTTTGTTTTTCATAAGCGATTTCACTTGTTGAATATTTTGACCTGTTTTAGCTGAAATTTCAATACAATCATAACCTATGGATCGATATAATTGAGCTAATGATTTAACATCACTCATCTTCGTCTCTGAATAAGAATCAATTTTGTTAAATAAGAGGATCGTTTTAATTCCATAGGCTTCAGAATTTACAAGAAACCGATCGATAAAAGCTGTAAAAGTTGGCGGATTATTAAGTGTTACTAGCAAAAAAGCTATATCAATATTCGCAGCGATGATTTGAGTTTGCTTGGATAGGTTAACAGATTTACGTATGATGTAATTATTTCTTTCTTCGATATTGTATATGACTCCGAACTCTTCGTCTCCTTTTTTATCAACCTCAAAATAAACAATATCACCTACTGCGACAGGATTTGTTGACTTAATGCCCTTAATTCGAAACTTTCCCTTTAATCTGCATTCATAAAATACACCTTGATCGTTTTTTACATGATACCAACTGCCAGTAGATTTATAAACTATTCCTTTCATTAAGACAAAAATCTTAAATTATATTTAATCGAGAGGTCTATTTTGAAAAGAATATTCATTTATGAGTCTTTATGAAGTCTATTTTGATGATTGATGGATTCTTGATGAATTGCTTGGTATATTTTTAAAATAAAGACTTTGCTTAAACCATTTTCTTCACCTTGCAAAATCATTTTTTCTAATATTTCATTCCATCGTTTATTTTGTAAAATAGCAACATTATTTTCCTTCTTTAATACCCCTATTTTGTCAGCTATTTCCATTCTTTTTCCTAATATTTCGGTTAATTTATGATCCGCTACATCGATTTGAGTTCTAAGATTTGCTATTTTATTTTGATATTCTATAGCATTGCCTTGTTCATTTCTAATCTTTAAATCTATAGTGATTTGTTTTAAAACGTCTGGTGTAATTTGTTGCTTTACGTCACTCCAAGCATCATCTGGTTGATGATGAGTCTCTATCATAAGACCATCATAATTTAAATCTAAAGCCCTCTGACATAAATCAAATATAATATCTCTTCTTCCCGCAATGTGGGAAGGATCAATTAGTAAAGGTAAATCTGGAAATTGATTTTGTAAATCGATTGGGATTTGCCATTCTGGGTTATTTCGATACCTAGTTTTTTCATAGCTAGAAAACCCTCTGTGAATCACTCCGATATTTTTAACATTTGAAGTTTGTAATCGTTCTACCGCTCCTAACCACAAAGATAAATCTGGATTAACGGGATTTTTTACTAAAACAATTTTATTAGTTCCTCTTAATGCTTCAGCAATTTCTTGCACAATAAAAGGCGAAACCGTAGAGCGAGCTCCTATCCAGACAATATCAACTTCATTTTTTATCGCTAATTCTACATGAACTGGATTAGCAACTTCTGTAGCGGTTAAAAGCCCTGTTTGCTCCTTTACTTTTTTTAACCATTTTAAACCAATTTCACCTACTCCCTCAAAATTCCCTGGTCGAGTTCTTGGTTTCCAAATTCCAGCACGAAAAACAGTAGCATCTGTTTTTTTTAATTGATGTGCTACATTTAAAACTTGATCTTCTGACTCTGCACTGCAGGGTCCAGCAATCACTAATGGATGCTTTAATTCCATATTGTTTAACCAAGATCTTTGGCTTTTTTTATTTTTCATGAGTCAGATCCTTTAAAATTTCGCTGGGTTTGTTATCAAAATTTTGTTTGTATACTCCAATTATTTTTAATTCTTTAACTGCTTTTTCTAGTACTTTTATAACATCTTTAAAAAGAGTATAGTCGTTAAAAAATACATCTACAAAAAAAGCATATTGCCAGGGTTTTTCTATTATTGATAAAGACTGAATTTTTGTTAAATTAATTTCAAAAATACTAAACAATTGTAACACATTTGACAAACTCCCTATTCTATGATCCAATTTAAATTTTAAAGTGGCTTTATTTACATCTTTTGAATATGTTTTAATATTTTTCCCTACTAAAACAAAACGTGTCTGATTTTGACTATTATT
Source organism: Flavobacteriales bacterium (assembly GCA_004213605.1). GTDB lineage: Bacteria > Bacteroidota > Bacteroidia > Flavobacteriales > Flavobacteriaceae > Marifrigoribacter. Next base: position 1,295 of record SGZC01000060.1, on the reverse strand, counting down.
TTGAATTTTACTATCTAATATTTTTAACAAAAAAAAGTCCCGAATTAATTTCGAGACTTTTATAATTTATACTTAAAGTTTAATTACATATCAATCTCGTCCCTTTCTTTAAAAAAGAACTTATGGAAGTTATGAAATGTAAAAATTCTAATCATTGATATTTTTTATAAATATAGATAATTATTAAAAACTTGCGATAAAATTTTACTTTTTATTTATGTAGCTTTGTTTGAAAGAAAAAAATGTCGATTAGAGTAGAAAATATCACCAAACAGTATGGCAATCAAATTGCCTTAAATCAAATTTCATTTTCAATTAAAAGAGGAGAAATAGTAGGGTTTCTTGGTCCTAACGGCGCTGGAAAATCTACCCTAATGAAAATATTAACCACTTATATTTCGTCTTTTGAAGGACGTGCCTGGGTAAACAATTATTCTGTTATTGATGATCAAATTAAAGTACAACAGAGTGTAGGTTATCTTCCTGAGCATAATCCATTATATCCAGAATTGTACGTAAGAGAATACCTAAACTTCAATGCCGATATTTATAAAATTGACAAAACTCGCATTGAAAAAGTTATTGCTCAAACAGGACTTAAAAAAGAAGCACACAAGAAAATAGGAGAACTCTCCAAAGGGTACAGGCAACGAGTAGGCTTAGCAAGTGCTCTCTTGCACCAACCAGAGGTTTTAATACTCGATGAACCAACAACGGGTCTGGATCCAAATCAACTACTAGAGATTAGAGAATTGGTGAAAAAAGTTGCAAATGAAGCTGATATTACGGTATTATTTTCCACCCATATCATGCAAGAAGTAGAAGCCATTTGTGATCGTGTAATTATTATAAACAACGGTGTTTTAATTCACGATAAATCGATATCTGATACCCTAAAGGAAAGCAATTTAGAAACTTTATTTAGCAAACTTACTAATCAAAAATAAGTGCTCCAGTAAAGTATTCGACCACATCAATTATTGGAGGAATATTTTTTGAAATGACATCTCCTAAACTCCTTATTTCTCCGGTTATGGATTGTTGAGGATTTACAATCATTTTATTGGTACTTCGATGAAAAATATTGAGGTTTTGAATCACTAAATCAGCAGCCTCAATTCTTGAATCACCTGAGTACAGACCAATATTTGCGTTTAATACAATTCCTTTTAAAAAAAAATTAGAAAAGCCATTGGCAATAATTCTTAGATTTTCAGTATTTATTTCTAAATCAAAATCCCCATTATTATAGTATTCTTGATTGCTAAAGTCATCGGAAATCAAACTTAAATCAG
>SGZC01000006.1 GCA_004213605.1 Flavobacteriales bacterium | reverse complement strand
TTTCCAGATGAGTTTTCGGACAATCTAAAACATGATAAAAAGGGCATTTTGTCGATGGCTAATTCTGGTCCAGCAACCAATGGTAGTCAATTTTTTATTACCCTAAAAGAAACTCCTTGGTTGGATGGAAAACACTCGGTATTTGGAGAAATTACAATAGGTCAAGATGTAGTTGATTCTTTAGGACTTGTCGAAACTACAAAACCAGGTGATAAGCCTGTTGAACCTGTTGTAATAAACGAACTAAATATCATCAGAGTTGGTGGTGCTGAAGAAATTTCATTTAACGATGCAATGATGATAGCCGAAGAAAAAGAAAAAGAAAAGCAAGCTGAAAAAGCATTAGTGGCTAAGGCAACTGCTGAAATGTTAGCAAACGATCTCGCTAAAGCACAAGAAATGCCTTCAGGTATTAAAATTTATTTTAATGAAAAAGGAAACGGTGTAAAACCCATCGAAGGTTCTAAAATTAAAATGAACTATGCGGGTTATTTAAAAGATGGGGCTTTATTTGACTCAAATCTAGAGGAAATAGCAAAAAAATATAATACTTTTGACCATCGTAGAGCCGATGGTGGTGGCTATCAACCAATTTCTACAGATTATAGTAAAAATGCTCAATTAATACCAGGATTTAGAGAAGGTTTATTAATGATGAGTGTAGGTGATAAAATTACACTTTTAATTCCATCGCATTTGGCTTATGGTGAGCGAGGAATTCCAAATTTAATTCCTCCAGGAAGCGATTTAATTTTCACTTTAGAATTAGTGGGGATTGTAAAATAAAAGCTACTATTAAAACAGAAAAAGACCTTCTCACTAGAAGGTCTTTTTTATAGAATTAATTATCACTTAACATGTTTCAATTATACTATCAAGCGTCTTTCCTTATTTTTATTTTAATAACGATTCTTTGGATCTGGAGTGTTTATCTCAAAGATGTTAGTATTGTAGATATTTTTTGGGGCTTAGGATTTGTAATTCTAAATATATTTTATGTATTTAATTCAGGGGATTTAAATTCAAGAAAAATACTGTTATTAATATTAGTAAGTATCTGGGGACTCCGTCTTAGCATTTATCTTGCCTACAGAAATATAGGGAAGGGAGAAGATTTTAGATACCAAGAGTTTAGAAGAAAATTTGGTCCCAAACGCTATTGGTGGTTTAGTTATTTTCAAACTTTTTTACTACAAGGTGCTTTATTGGTAATTATTTCTAGCACACTTCTTGGGATGAGTTTTTCGTCCCAACCAACAACCCTTAGTACCCTAGACTATGTAGGTATTGCTATTTGGTTAATCGGATTTACTTTTGAGGCTGGTGGTGATTATCAGTTAATGCGTTTTAAGAAAAATAACATAAATAAAGGAAACGTATTAACTACTGGTTTTTGGAAGTATACCCGTCATCCAAATTATTTTGGAGATGCTGCAGTATGGTGGTCTTATGCCGTTTTTTGCATTTCTGCGGGAGCTTATTGGCAGGTAATAGGTTCCATAGTAATGACCCTATTGATTATCAACATATCTGGAGTAGCATTGCTTGAAAAATCGTTAAAACAAACGAAATCTGCCTATTCAGATTACATCCAAAAAACGAGTTCTTTTTTCCCTTGGTTCCCAAAAAAATAATTTTATGGATTTTATAAAAAAAAATATTTGGCTCATTCTTCTTGTTTTGTGGGGTTTGCCACTAAGTTATTACAGAAGTAAATTCCGTAAAATAGTTTACCAAACTGAAAGTTGGTTAATCAATATTAAACCCTATTTCATTAAAGAAATAAAAGGACTATTCGGGACTCTCTATCCAGAAAATAAATCTTATATAAAATTTAGAAATTTTTATTTGTTCTATTTAATGGTTTATCTCTTACTTTTATTGCTGTATATCATTTTTGATAAAAAAAATTAAAACTAATTTTTAAACATAATATTAAACGTATATTTCACCTTAATAAATAGTACTCTTAACTTTAGATTTTCTAAACTAACTAATGTCTAAATTACCCGAAGAACATAAATTTTTTGACCTTTCAGATTATGGTCGACCGGTCGCTAAAATAATTGCAAATTATCTTAAAAACACTATTTTCACTCCAATTCATGTAACCATTGGGTTTATCATAGCTGGCTTTTTAGCTATTTATTGTATGCTAGAAAACTTATATTGGTATGCTGCTTTTTTTTTAATTTTAAAATCAATTTTAGATGCTGCAGATGGGGAGTTAGCTCGAGTAAAACAAAAGCCTTCCTACACGGGACGCTATCTTGACTCCGTTGCAGATATTATATTAAACGCCCTCTTTTTTATAACCATAGGGTACATTACCAATACTAATTATTGGGCTTGCTTTTTAGCATTTTTTGGACTACAACTCCAAGGAACACTATACAATTACTATTACACCATTTTAAGAAATAAATTTAATGGTGATACAACCAGTCGTGTTTTCGAAAATAGTACTCCGAAAGCTTTAGCTGGCGAAAAACAAAAACATGTCACTCTTTTATTTGGTTTATACAAATTGTTGTACGGAGTTTTTGATAAAAGTATATACTATTTAGACTCCTCGGCAGAGAAAAATAAACGATGGCCAAATTTATTTATGACGGCCGTATCTGTCTTTGGTTTAGGATTTCAATTACTCTTGATTGCAAGTATGCTGGTACTGGAACTAAAGGCCTTTATTATTCCTTTTTTCCTAATCAATACGATACTTGTTTTTATTTTTATTGCAATTAGAAAACTATTTTTTAATCGTTAATTAAAAGAATCACTTATTTTAAAGGAATTTCTTTTAAAATCGCTTTTAAAAAATTCCAAAATTTTTGCGTGGAAGAGATACTAGCACGCTCATCTGGAGAATGCGCTCCTTTAATAGTTGGCCCAAAAGAAATCATATCCATTTTAGGATAATTTGTTCCTAAAATTCCACATTCTAGCCCAGCATGACATGCAGCTACATGAGCTTTTTCTCCATTGATTTTTTCATATAAAGAATCCAGCACTTTTAAAATAGCAGAATCCATATTGGGAGCCCAACCAGGATAATCTCCTGATAGATTGACTTCGAATCCAGCCAACTCAAATACAGATCTTAGAGAGCTAACCATATTTTCCTTTGAAGATTCTACCGATGAACGTGTTAAACAATCAATTTTAATTAGCCCCTTATCTAAAATAATTTTTGCAACATTATTAGAAGTTTCCACTAAATTATTTATGGCTGGACTCATCCTAAAAACACCATTGTGTGCACCGGCGACTGCTTTTAAAAATGAATGTTGACATTCAAAACTAATTATAGTTTCTGGTACCTTTTGGAGTTTCTCTATACTAACGATCATCTGTGATTCTATCGGATGATATTCATCTAACAAATCAGTTTTTATTTTTTCAAAAGCAGTCATAAATTTAGATTCATTAACTACCACGATTTGAGCATTACTTTCTCTAGGAATTGCATTTCTTAGACTCCCACCAAGTATGGACGACACATAACAATATTGATTTGTTGCTATTAGAATGCGGTTCATTATTTTATTGGCATTGGCGAGGCCCAGTTGTATCTCCATACCACTATGGCCACCTTGCAACCCTTTTACGATAATTTTATAGCCGATAGCATTTTTAGGCACAGATTGGGGGCTGTAGTTTTTAGAAGCTGTAACATCCACACCGCCAGCACAACCTACACCAATTTCATTATCCTCCTCGGTATCTAAATTAAGAAGAATTTCTCCTTTTAATAGACCTCCTTTTAAGCCCATAGCTCCGGTCATCCCAGTTTCTTCATCAATAGTAAATAATGCATCAATAGCAGGGTGAGCAATATCTTTACTTTCCAGAATAGCCATAATAGTAGCCACTCCTAATCCGTTATCTGCACCCAAAGTAGTTCCACTAGCTTTAACCCAATCACCGTCCACATACATCTCTATACCTTGAGTTGCAAAATCAAATACTTTGTCGTTATTTTTTTGATGCACCATATCAAGATGGGATTGCAGTACAATCCCTTTTCTATTTTCCATTCCTAGTGTAGCAGGTTTACGAATAATTACATTTCTAACCTCATCTTCAAAAGTTTCTAAACCTAAATTATTTCCAAATTTTTTAATAAACTCAATGACTTGTTCTTCTTTTTTGGAAGCTCTTGGTACTGCATTTAAATCTGCAAAATTATTCCAAAGTCTTGTTGGCTCTAAATTCCTTATAGATTCGTTCATTTATAAACTATTTTAAAAAATTATAACTATAAGCAAAATTACGATTAACTTCTTTGAGTAAAAATTATAAAAAGATTTATTTGTAAGTTTGAAATATGCAAAGTAAAACGAAACAATTTTTAATAATCTTGATCCCAGTTCAAATCATCGTTTTGCAGGTATTAAAATATTTTCCAGAATTTATTGAAACCTACTATAGCACAGGGATATTTCCTTTGATTTCTGAAGCCTTACGATTTACGTTCGGATGGATACCCTTTTCTGTTGGTGATATTTTTTACCTGATTTTTAGTATCCTGATCGTTCGATGGTTCTTTAAAAACTTGATAAAAGTTCGACGTGACCCTAAGTCTTTTTTTTTAGATGTATTTTCAACCTTATCGATTGTGTATTTATTTTTTAATTTAATTTGGGGATTAAATTATTATCGAATTCCATTGCACGAATCACTATCAATAAAAAAAAATTACAATACAGAGCAACTTATAAAAATTACCCAGCAACTCATAAAAAAATCAAACAAAATACACCTCGAATTGGGTTTTCAAGATTCAGTTAAGGTTGAAACTCCTTACAATAATCAGCAAGTATTTAACAAAACGATAAACGGGTATCAGAAAATTCAAAAAAAACACGCCAATCTAAACTATCAAAGAGCTAGTATAAAAAAAAGTAGTTGGAGTTTACTTCTTACTTACATGGGCTACAGTGGTTATTACAATCCACTAACTGGCGAAGCTCAAGTCAACGATTTAATTAAGCACTATATGTTTCCGGTAGTTAGTTGCCACGAACAAGCTCACCAGTTAGGCTATGCTGCTGAAAATGAAGCAAATTTTATTGCTGTATTAGCAACCATTAATAATGATGATCTATTTATAAATTATTCAGGATATATTTTTGCACTCCGTTATTGTCTATATGAAGTCGCTAGAAGGGATATAGATATTTATAAGGAAATGCTATCTACCGTTCATCCTGGAATCTTGAAAAGCTATCAAGAAATGCAAGATTTTTGGAGAAGTTATGAAAACCCTTTTGAAAATATTTCAAAAACCGTTTGGGATCGTTTTTTAAAGGTAAATAATCAAACTAATGGAATAAAAAGTTACAACTATATGGTCGGTTTAATTGTAAATTATTATGAAGGACAATCCATTTAAGTTGTTTTTATGTTAAAATTTCAATTAATAACCTTAAATAAAACAGTATTTTTATTTTTAAATTTCCCTGAAACTAAACAAAACTTTGGAAACGCTACATTAATATATACAGCAATAAATAACTGTTAATATAGCAAAAACTTATATTTGTCCTATGTTAAAAAATATTTCAAGTACTCAAAATCCATTAATAAAAAAAATTATTTTATTGCAGGAAAAATCTAAGGAACGTAAAAAAATAGGTGCTTTCGTTATTGAAGGAAAACGAGAAATTGAATTAGCATTAAAGGGAGGTTATCAAATAGAAACGATTCTTTTTAATTCAGTTATAATATCAAAAGAAGAAGTCTTGGATCATTTTGGAGCACCGACCATTAATTTAATTGAAATTAGCGCTGAAGTTTATAAAAAAGTTGCGTACCGAAGCTCTACAGAAGGTATGATAGCTATCTCTAAAACTAAAGATTTAAGTTTAATTAATTTAAATCTAAGAAAAAAAGAATTGCTAGTTCTCGTTGCAGAAGCTCCTGAAAAACCCGGTAATATTGGTGCCTTTTTAAGAACTGCCGATGCTGCAAATGTTGATGCTGTGATCATCGCAAATCCAAAAACAGATTTATACAATCCTAATATTATTAGATCTAGTGTTGGATGTATTTTTACTAATACCCTTGCTACTGGTAGCACTTCAGAAATCATTGCCTTTTTAAAAGAAAAAAAAATAAATATATTTAGTGCCATTCTCCAAGAATCAGAGCCTTATTATACTCAAGATTTTACGAGAAATACTGCGATCGTAGTAGGTACTGAAGCGACTGGCTTAACGCAAGAATGGAGAACGAGTAGTTATAAAAATATTCATATTCCTATGCAAGGCGAAATAGATTCTATGAATGTATCCGTAGCTTCAGGAATTCTTTTATTTGAAGTTAAAAGACAACGATATTTCATATGACCTTTTACACACACATATTCAGCTCACACATTTAAAAATAGAATTTTACAAATGACCGCCTCTACCCTCTTTTATAGTATCATTTTCATATTAATTATCAGCTTTATTATTGATAAATTTTTAGATGCTTTAAATACAAAACGTTACAGTAATCCCATCCCTCAAGAACTTCATGATGTTTATGATCAAGAAAATTATCTGAAATCACAACGTTATAAAAAAGCAAATGATCGTTTCAGTTCCATTGCTTCATCTATTTCATTAATCGTAACATTATTATTTTTTTATTTAGATGGTTTTGCTTTCCTAGATGAATGGGCTCGAACATTTTCAGACAATTCGATTATTATTGCACTTATCTTTTTTGGGAGTATCATGTTTGCAAGTGATTTGTTAAGTACTCCTTTTGGCTATTACCATACTTTTATTATTGAAGAAAAATTTGGGTTTAATAAAACTAGTTTAAAAACATTTTTTTTGGATAAAATCAAAGGATGGTTGATGTCTGCTGTTTTAGGTGGTCTATTACTTTCGACAATTATTTGGTTTTACGAATCGACAGGTAGTAATTTTTGGATATATGCTTGGGGTATAATAACTGTAGTGGTGTTATTTATGAATCTGTTTTACGCACGTTTAATTGTACCTCTCTTCAACAAGCAAACACCACTTAGTGATGGTTCCTTAAAAACTAAAATTAAAGATTATGCCCAAAAAGTAGGTTTTCAACTAGATAAAATAGTTGTAATTGATGGTTCTAAAAGGAGTACAAAAGCCAATGCTTACTTCTCAGGTTTTGGAAGTGAGAAAAGAGTTACGCTATTTGACACCTTGATTAATGATCTAGAAGAAGAAGAAATTGTTGCAGTTTTGGCACACGAAGTAGGCCATTATAAAAAAAAACATATATTATTTAATCTAATAATAAGCACTTTAATTATGGGATTTACCTTTTGGGTATTATCCTTATTTATTGGAAGTCCATTGCTATCTGAAGCGTTAAATGTTTCCACTCCTTCTTTTCATATAGGTTTGATTGCCTTTGGAATACTCTACAGTCCTATTTCGGAACTAACGGGATTAGTTATGAATTTTATTTCAAGAAAATTTGAATACCAAGCGGACAACTATGCAAAAGAAACTTTCGATGGAGCTCCACTAATTTCTGGTCTAAAAAAATTAAATAAAAATAGTTTGAGCAATCTTACTCCACACCCAGCCTATGTTTTTGTTCATTATTCGCATCCCACCCTATTGCAGCGATATGTTAATCTTACGAGGCAATAAAATTAAATAAACTTTAATAATAAAGATTAATTTTATGGTTTATAACAATCATTTATGTATTTTTAATTTATGACAGATAAGGCATTGGATATAGAAAATAAAGAGATTGCTAAGCAATATAAAAAATTGCTTAAGATTAGTTATCGGACACTTTCAAAAGAAGATAAAAAATTAATCCGAAATGCCTTCGACATTGCAGTTGATGCTCATAAAAATCAACGAAGAAAATCTGGAGAAGCGTATATATTTCATCCCATTGCTGTAGCAAAAATTGTAGCCTCAGAAATTGGATTAGATTCTACTTCTATTGCAGCAGCATTATTGCACGACGTTGTTGAAGACACCAATTATACGTTAGCTGACGTGGAACAAATGTTCGGCGAAACGGTTGCAAGAATCGTAGATGGTTTAACCAAAATTTCACATTTATCTACAGATAAAGATATTTCTCTTCAAGCTGAAAATTTTCGAAAAATGCTTTTAACACTTAATGAAGATATTAGAGTTATCATCATTAAGATTGCAGATCGACTTCATAATATGCAAACCATGGGGTCTATGCCTCCAGATAAACAAGTGAAAATAGCTTCTGAAACACTTTATATATATGCTCCATTGGCTCACAGGATTGGAATGTATAACATTAAAACAGAATTAGAAGATTTAGGTTTAAAATACACGGAACCGGAGGTTTACAATGATATCTTCAGTAAAATTAAAGAGAGTAAACAACAGCAAGACAAGTATATTAAAACCTTTACTAGTATAATTAAAGATACGTTAGATAAAGCAAAATTAAAGTATGAAATTAAAGGAAGACCAAAATCAATTTTTTCAATAAGAAGAAAAATGATGATTCAAAATGTTTCTTTTGATGAAGTTTATGACAAGTTTGCGGTGCGAATCGTATACAACTCTAGTGAAGAAAACGAAAAATTTATCGCTTGGCAAATTTATTCCATAGTAACAGACAATTTTCGTCCCAATCCCACCAGATTACGTGATTGGATTTCATCGCCAAAATCAACCGGTTATGAAGCGCTGCATATAACAGTTATGGGACCCAAAGGGCGTTGGGTTGAAGTTCAAATTAGATCGGAGCGAATGAATGAAATAGCTGAAAAGGGATTTGCAGCACATTATAAATATAAAAATAAGGAAAAAGGGGATATTGAGTTGGACAATTGGCTCAATAAATTACAAGAAACGTTGGGTAGCTCTGAAATTAGTGCTGTCGATTTTGTCGAAGAATTTAAACTCAATCTCTATGCAAAAGAAATATTTGTTTTCTCTCCAATGGGTGATTTATATTCTTTGTCTAAAGGATCCACTGCCCTTGATTTTGCTTTTCACGTTCATACAGAAATTGGGTTACATACCAGAGGAACAAGGGTGAACGGTAAGCTTGTTCCACTCAGTAAAAAACTAAAAAGCGGGGATCAAGTTGAAATAATTACATCAGACAAAGCTAAGCCAAATTCTAATTGGTTAGATTACGCAGTAACTGGACGAGCATTATCAAAAATAAAATCCTCCTTAAAAGAGGAAGAAAAATTAATAGCTAAAGAAGGAAAAGTAATTTTAGGCAGAAAATTAAAATCTCTAAAAATTCCTTTTGACGAAAACACAGTAAATCAACTTGTGTCATATTTTAAAATCAACACGAGTTTAGATTTATTTTATCGAGTTGGAGCCGGAATTATTGATAATAAAAAACTTAAAGAGTTTGTTGCTTCCAGAAATAATGCCTTTGTAAGTTTTTTTAAGAATCGATTACGAAAAAACACGAAACCAGAAGAGATTGACAAGGATGAAATTACCGCTAAATACGATCAATTAGTTTTTGGAAAAGAGGAGGAAAAATTAGATTATAAATTATCTGCCTGTTGTAATCCAATACCAGGAGATAATGTATTTGGTTTTATAACGGTTTCTGATGGGATTAAGGTTCATAAAAAAAATTGTCCCAACGCCCTTCAACTTCAAAGTAACTTTAGCTATAGAATTATCAATGCAAAGTGGAAAGATTCAACACAAAGTGATTTCAAAGCAGAAATTGTTATCTCTGGGATTGACACCATTGGTTTGGTGAATGAAGTCACAAAAATTATATCTAACAATCTTAGTATAAATATTATTAACCTTCATTTTGAAAGTGATGATGGTGTTTTTAATGGAAATATTACTGTTGTAGTAAAGAATATTACTATTCTTGATAACCTTGTGAAAAACATTAAAAAAATTAATGGTATCGATAAAGTTAGCAGACTATAATTAAGTATTTTTGTGCTATTATGAATGCAAAGGCAAATCCAAATAATCAAGGAATCGTAAAAAATGTGTTTACAGCCTTTTTAGGTGAAAATGGTCACAGAAAAACACCAGAAAGGTACGCAATACTCCATGAAGTATATGATCTCGAAGAACATTTTGATATAGAATCGCTCTACATCAACATGAAAAATAAAAACTACAGGGTTAGTAGGGCAACGCTTTACAACACGATAGAATTACTTTTAGAGTGCGGTTTGGTTCGAAAACACCAATTTGGCAAGAGCCAAGCACACTACGAAAAATGTTATTTTGATAAGCAACACGACCACCTCATTTTGTCTGATGGGGAAGTAATAGAGTTTTGCGATCCTAGAATCCAATCTATAAAAAAAACTATTGAAGAAGTTTTTAATGTAGATATTATTAATCATTCACTTTATTTTTACGGAAATAAAAAAAATCCTGACCACAAACAGGACAAATCATAACATATGGCAGTAGATTTATTATTAGGATTACAATGGGGGGACGAAGGAAAAGGGAAAATCGTAGATGTTCTCACCAAAGATTATCATATCATAACACGATTCCAGGGTGGACCAAATGCAGGACATACCCTAGAATTTGATGGAATAAAACATGTGTTAAGAACTATTCCTTCTGGTATTTTTCACGATAAATCTATCAATGTAATTGGTAACGGTGTTGTAATAGATCCTGTTGTTTTTGTAAAAGAATTAGAAGGTCTTGATAAATACCACATAGACTATGTATCTAAATTAATTATATCAAGAAAAGCACATTTAATTTTACCAACACACCGTCTATTAGATGCTGCGTCCGAGGCATCTAAAGGGAAAGCCAAAATTGGCTCTACGCTCAAGGGAATCGGTCCTACTTATATGGATAAAACCGGTAGAAATGGTATTCGTGTTGGGGATTTAGAGTTAGAGACATTCAAACAAAAATATAAATCACTTGCAAAAAAGCACGTGGCAATGATTGACTTTTACGATGTAGAAATACAATATGATCTAGACGAAATGGAAACAGAATTTTTTGAGTCTATTGAAAAATTAAAAAAGTTAACTTTTATTGATAGTGAGGAGTATTTAAATCAAGCCATCAAATCGGGTAAAACGATCCTTGCAGAAGGAGCTCAAGGATCCCTTTTGGATATTGATTTTGGCACTTATCCCTTTGTTACATCTTCGAACACTACGGCTGCAGGGGCTTGTACTGGGCTTGGTGTTGCACCGGGAAAAATAAATGAAGTATACGGGATATTTAAAGCCTACACGACACGGGTTGGTTCAGGTCCGTTTCCCACTGAATTATTTGACAAGATTGGAGCTAAAATGGCCAAAGTAGGTCATGAATTTGGAGCTGTCACCGGTAGAGCTAGACGCTGTGGATGGTTAGACTTAGTAGCCCTAAAATATACTTGTGAAGTTAATGGAGTTACGCAATTAATGATGATGAAAAGTGACGTCTTAAGTGGCTTTGATCATCTTAAAGTTTGTACATCCTACAATTATAAAGGTGAAATCATAAAACATCTTCCCTACAATGTTGAAGCGGAAAACGTAACACCTATCTATACTAATTTAAAATGCTGGAAAGAGGATTTAACCAAAATGACAGAAGCCAGTCAGCTACCAAAAGAATTAAACGATTACATCGATTTTCTAGAAAAAGAATTAGAATTACCTATCAAAATAGTTTCTGTAGGTCCAGACAGGAAACAAACAATACCAAGGTAATACCAATTTCTTAGTATCTTTGTTAACACCAAATACAAAGAATTTATTTGAAACTTATTAATTACATCCTAGTTGTTTTTGTATGGTTTGGCTACACTTTATCCGCACAAGTAGAAGTTTCCAAAACTGACGAAAAAACTCAAGTGACTATTAAATCTGGTTATTGGGAAAAGAAACCTGATATACCAGATGCCGTTATATACACCAGAGATAAATCTGGACAAGTTTATATTATTCACGAAGGTGTTGAAATGTGGTGCGATCAGGCTTTCGTTTATACTAAGGATAATTTTGTCAAAGCCTATGGTTCCGTAAAAATAATTCAAGGAGATACGGTTTCTATGAAAAGTAATTATAGCGAATACAATGGCAATACTCAATTCGCTTTTGCCAGTGGCAAGGTTTTTTTTAAAGACCAAACAACATCTCTTAAAACAGATACCTTATATTTTGATCGTATCAAACAACAAGCTTTTTACAATAGCGGAGGGATTGTAAAAGATTCTTCAAGTACCCTTACTAGTAAAGAGGGAAGGTATTTTGCTAAATCAAAAAAGTATCAGTTTTTATCGAATGTCAAAATTAAAAACCCGAAGTATACTATAAATTCTGAACAATTAGATTTTTACTCAGAAACAGGACTGGCCTACCTATATGGCCAATCTACTATTGTTGGTGAAACAAGCACTGTACATTGTGAAAGAGGTTATTATAATACCAGAAACGATATTGGGCACTTTGTAAAAAATTCAAGGATTGATTACGAAAATAGAATTATGTATGGTGACAGTATTTATTTCAATAGAAATGAAAATTTTGCTTCTGCAACAAATAACATCCAAATTATTGATACGTTAAACAATAGTTATGTTAGAGGTCATTATGCAGAAGTTTTTAAAGACAAAGACTCTGTTTTTATAACTAAAAGAGCTGTTGCGATAACGGTTCGGGAAAACGATTCCATATATATACATGCAGATACCTTAAAAATTACAGGAAAACCTGAACATCGTATTTTAAAAGGTTTTTACAAAGCCCGATTTTTTAAAAGGGGATTGCCTGGCGAAGAACCTACCAGTGGTAAATGTGATTCTATCTTCGTAAATGAGAGAACTGGCATTACCAAGCTTTTACGCAATCCCATATTATGGTCTGGGCAAAATCAAATGACAGGGGATACCATTCATTTACTCAGAAATATTCAAACAAATAAACTAGATACTTTGAAGGTATATAAAAACTCATTTATCATCCAAAAAGATAGTGCTGGATACAATCAAGTAAAAGGAGAACGATTGATTGGCTTGTTTACTGATAACGAATTGGACACCATAAATATTAAAAAAAATACGCAAGTAATTTTCTATTCAAGAAATGAAAATGAAGAATTAGTTGGAATTAATAACACCACGAGTAGTTCCATCCAAATGTATCTAAAAGATCAAGAAATCAGAGGTATTCGTTTCATTAAAAAAGTAAATGGGAAATTATATCCCCCATCACAGTTTCCAGAAAATGCGAGAATTTTAACGGGCTTTAAGTGGTTTGGCGACGACCGATTGTTAAAAGTTAATGATTTATTTAGAGGAAAACCAGCACCCATTCTACCAAAAATTCAAGGCATTCCTCTACCAAAAAAAGAGGATGCTTTTTTTGACAGTAGCCCAATAAAGTATAACTCAATACTTAATGACTAAAATAATAAGAAATCAATGGAAAAAGATTTTTTTAAATATCAGGCTCAAACCACTCCACATCCTCTAGCTCTTGAGGTGTCTGAGGCAAAAGGATCTTTCATTTATGATAGCAATCAAAAAAAATATTTGGATTTTATAGCCGGAGTTTCTGCTTGTAGTTTAGGGCATTGTCATCCAAAGGTAGTGGAAGCGGTAAAAAAACAGTTAGAAAAATATCTTCATGTAATGGTTTATGGAGAATTTATTCAAGAACCCGCTGTTCGTCTAACAAAACTACTCCAACATTATTTACCAAATAACTTAACGACCACGTATTTAACAAATAGTGGAACTGAGGCTATAGAAGGAGCCATCAAGCTTGCAAGAAGAGCTACTAAAAGAAAAGAAATTATTTATGCTAATAAAGCATATCACGGGAGCACACTGGGAGCGTTAAGTATTTTAGGAATCGAAAGTCAAAAACAAAAATTTGGACCGCTAATTCCTGAGTGTCGCGCAATCGAGTTTAATGATGAAAACGAATTATCAAAAATCACTAACAAAACAGCAGGTGTCATTTTAGAAACGATTCAAGGCGGCGCAGGATTTATAGTTCCAAGAAATGACTATTTAAAAAAAGTAAAAGACCGTTGCAAAAAAGTTGGAGCATTGTTAATTTTAGATGAAATCCAACCAGGATTTGGTAGAACTGGTAAATTATTTGGCTTTGAACATTTTGAGATTTCACCAGATATTTTAGTGGTTGGAAAAGGAATGGGAGGAGGAATGCCAATTGGAGGGTTTATAACTTCTAAAGAATTGATGATGTTATTATCTAACAATCCTAAATTAGGACATATCACCACTTTCGGGGGAAACCCTGTGATTGCAGCAGCAGCTTTAGCTACCTTGAAGGAAATAACAGAAACTTCAATAATTAAAGAAACGCTGGTAAAAGAAAAACTTTTCAGAAAACTTCTGGTACATCCATCCATTAAAGAAATTCGTGGAAAAGGCTTGATGCTTGCGATGATTGTTGAATCTCCAGAACTCGCTTCAAAGTTGATTTTAAAGTGTAAAGAAAAAGGGGTATTGCTGTTTTGGCTTCTTTTCGAAAACAAAGCGATCCGTATTACTCCACCTTTAACGATATCCAAGCAAGAAATTATTGAAGGTTGCAAGGTTATATTAGAGGTATTCGATTCAATTAAAACCAATTAAATACAATTCATTTATCTATAACATAAGTTAAATAGCCCCCTACTCTGTTAATAAGTCCGTTAACAACAAAAAACGGCACAACATTTGAATGTTAGTATACATTAGTATATTTAATTTAATTGTGAGTTATAATTTAAATAATGAACTTGAGCGACCAAAACAACATACCACTTACCCGTTTCGAATCCATGCTAAAAACAAATAACGTGTTTTTCTTTGATTCTAGTGAGTTTGAAGATATTATTCACTATTACTTGAATAATGGGAAAATTGCTCTTGCAAAAAAGGCAACAAAACTGGGATTAGAACAGCATCCAACTTCTATTAATTTAAAATTATTTCAAGTTGAAATGTTCATATTTGAAAATGAATTAGAAATAGCCGAAGAACTTTTAGAAAATATTTATTTACTTGAAAAATTTAATGAAGAAGTTTTTATTCAAAAAGCCAATATACTTTCAAGAAGAGATAAGCATTTAGAAGCTATCAAAATGTTAGAAAAAGCTCATAATTTGTCTACAGAGCCTTCCGATGTACTATCGCTAATTGGTATGGAGTACTTATTTTTAGAAGATTTTGAAAATGCAAAAAAATATTTTATTCAATGTCTTCAGGATGACAGCGAAGACTTCTCAGCACTTTATAACATTATCTATTGTTTTGAATATCTAAATCAAACAGAAGAGGCCATAGAATATTTAAATGGCTTCTTAAATAAAAATCCGTACTGTGAAGTTGCTTGGCATCAAGTAGGGAAACAATACTCTTTATTAAAAGAATATAGAAAAGCACTAGCTGCTTTTGATTTTGCAATTATAAGTGATGATCGATTTATTGGTGCCTATCTTGAAAAGGGGAAAGTTTTAGAAAAACTAAATCGTTATAATGAAGCTATTGAAAGTTATACCGTAACACTGGGTTTAGATGATCCAACTTCCTTTGCATTATTAAGAATAGGAAAGTGTTACGAAAATTTAGGTAACAGTGAATTAGCACTTCAATTTTTTAATAAATGTGTAGAGGAAGATCCTTTATTAGACAAAGGATGGATTGCAATCACCAATTATTATATCAAGATTAAAAATTTCAAAAAAGCATTGTATTACATCAATAAAGCCATCAATATTGATAGTGAAAACGTTTTGTATTGGAAGCGATATGGGAAAATAAACTACATACTAAATCTTTATGAAGAGGCAGAAGTAGGTTACCGAAAAACACTAGAGTTAGGAAATTACGAGCTCAATTCTTGGTTAACACGTAATGATATATTATTAAAATTAGGGGAGTTTGAAGCCGCAAAAAACAACTTGTTTCAGGCGAAAGAATTTTACCAAGAAAGTGCAGAGATAGAATATCGACTGGCAGGTTTGTTTTTTAAAAACTTAGAATTTAACCAGGGTGAATTTCATCTAAAAAATGCGCTAAAGTTAGATTCAGAATTTTTAATTATTATTGAAGAACTTTTTCCTAAAGTTTACAGTCTTAAGAAAGTTAAAGAAATAATTAAAGTACATAAAAAAGCTTCCCTGTAAAATGTGTATTTTTGATGGTATTAGTTTATTAAATGCATCAAAATATAATGCCAAAACGTAACACTCTAGATTATCTTGTCATTACTGCTAAAGGAATAGCGATGGGGGCTGCAGATGCAGTTCCTGGGGTTTCTGGTGGCACAATAGCTTTTATCACTGGTATTTACGAGGAATTAATCGCTACGTTGAGCGGTATTAACCTTTCCCTTATTAAAACCCTACAAAAACGAGGTCTAGTTGCTTTTTGGAAACAACTAAATGGAAATTTCATTCTCGCCTTGATTGTTGGAATTGCAGTCAGTTTTTTGAGCTTTATGAAAATTGCAAAATATCTTATTGAAACACAAGCAATTTTAATTTGGTCATTTTTTTTCGGGCTTATCATTGCAAGTATTCTATATATTGGTAAACAAATAAAAATATGGTCATTTAAAATCCTAATGGCAATGCTAATAGGGGGCTTAATAGCTTATTTTATTACAACTATCCCTCCTTTAGCTAATAATGAACATCCATTTTTTTTGTTTCTGGTCGGAGCAATTGCTATTTGCGCAATGATTTTACCAGGTATTTCAGGTTCGTTTATATTGTTGATCTTAGGAGCATATAAAATCTTAAGCGATGCAATACATGATTTTAATATTAAAACTTTATTTATTTTTATGAGCGGAGCACTGATTGGTTTACTTAGCTTTAGTAAAATATTAAAATGGCTTTTTAAGAATTATGAAGATTTAACTTTAGCAGTTTTAACAGGATTCATTATAGGCTCACTGAATGAAATTTGGCCTTGGAAACAAACAATCACTGTTTTTTCAAAGGAAAAAGGGATGGAACTATTTTTTAATCAAATTTCTGATTTAGGAACTCTTTCAGTTTTTCAAAAACAGAGTTTAGATTTCAGTAGTCTTAAAATAATGGTAGAAAAAAGTATTAGTCCATATACCTACTCAGAGATTAATCACGGAATAGATTCACAATTATTTCTCGCTATATTCTTGATGATTCTAGGTTTTTCAGTCGTATTTTTATTAGAAAAAACTGCAGCTAAAAAAACTTCAAATGGCCATTGAAAGATCATCAACAGATAAAATCTGGCTTGTTTTGAAGGGACTTGCGATGGGTACTGCAAATAAAGTACCTGGAGTATCTGGAGGAGTAGTTGCATTCGTTGCTGGTTTTTATGAAGAATTTATATACTCCTTGCAAAAAATTAATAGAAAAGCATTTCTTCTTTTATTTAAAAGAGGTATAAAATCATTTTTGGAATATACCAATGCTCATTTCTTAAGTTTATTGTTTTTAGGAATGATTATTAGTTATTTCAGCATTTCTAAAATTCTAGATTATCTTCTAGTAAATTACGAGCTCTATGTTTGGAGTACTTTTTTCGGAATGATTATCGGATCATTATATTATTTAGCTAAAAACTTCCGAGCGTGGAATCGAAAAAATATTCTTTTTTTATTACTTGGAATTATCATAGGAGTTAGTATTAGTTTTTTAGAACCTGCTAAAGAAAACAACAATCTACTTTTTGTTTTTTTATGCGGAATTATTGGAGTTTCAGGCATGACCTTACCCGGATTATCAGGTTCTTTTATTTTAATCTTATTAGGTAATTATGTATTGCTATTAGTGGACTCTGTTAATGCATTCTATGATACCGTTTCAGATATATTTCATGGAGATTTTAACTTTATAGATGATGTTAGAAGAATCCATTTATTAAAAGTCTTATCCGTATTCTCATTGGGTTCTGTTACAGGATTAGTAACCCTCTCCAATGTTTTAGCATTTCTTTTAAAATATTACAAAAAAATTACAAATGCATTAATTATAGGTTTCATTGGAGGTTCGCTAGGCGTGGTTTGGCCTTGGAAAGAAAAAATATTAGAAAAGGACTTATCAGGAAATATTTTGTTGGACTCGAATGGTAGGGAAATTATTATTCGCTATCAAAGATACTTCCCTTCAGAATTATCTCACGAAATATTTTTAGCGATTTTATCAATGTTCGTAGGTGTTTTTATTCTTATTCTCTTGGACGGATATCATAAAAAAAAATAAATTCAAATGGTTAAATATGGGTTAATTGGAAATAAAATTAGTTATTCCTTCTCAAAAACATTTTTCAACTCTTTGTTTAAACGAGAAGGTAGAAATGATTTATATGAAAATTTTGATGTTCCTGATTTAAATCATTTCAAAAACATTCTCTATAAAAACACAAAATTAAAAGGTTTGAATGTTACAATTCCTTATAAAGAGAGCATTTTCAAATATTTGGATAAAATTGATACTGATGCTCAAAAAATTGGTGCTGTCAATACCATAAAAATTTCCTCTGAAGGAGCTCTAATTGGCTATAACACAGATCATATTGGCTTTAAAAAAGCCCTAAGTAGTTTATTACCTTTACCAACTAAGAACGCACTAGTGCTCGGCACTGGAGGAGCAAGTAAAGCAGTAGTATATGCTTTAGAAGCGTTGAATTTCAAGATCACTTCTGTTTCTAGATCAAAAAATAAAGGTATGGTTGTCTATTCAGAATTAAATAAAGAAATTATCTCTCATCACCATTTAATCGTTAATTGTACTCCATTAGGAACACATCCAAATATTGATGAACATCCTGCTATCCCCTATCATTTTATCTCTAAAAAGCATCTTATATTTGACCTCACTTATAATCCTCACGAAACTTCATTTATGAAACTAAGTAAAGAACAAGGAGCTAGAGTAAGTAATGGATTAAAGATGTTGAAATATCAGGCCGAAGAAGCTTGGGCGATTTGGAACTTATAAAATATTTAATATTTTTCTTAAATACTTTGACCTTCCTTTGGTAATTAGTCAGTAGTTAGTATCTTGATACCATAAAAAACCCAGAAAAAATTTGGGTACTATTTGAACCTTAACATTGAAAAAAATGTCAGAAAAAGAAAACAATAAAGAAATTGAAAATATTGAAACGCAAATTTCAGAATCATTAAATAAGCAAGAAACAGTTGAAAAAAAAATAATTGAAGATATAAAAAACGAACCGCTTACTGAAAAAGAAAACACTGATTCTTCAAAAACAACAGTGTCGCAACCTGAAGAAGATAAACATTCTGAAACTTTAAAAGAAAATCCTAATATAGATTATAGTCAATTAACTGAACTAGAATTAATTTCTGAACTAAAATCGATTATCCACAGTAAACCAGTACAACAAATTAAAGATACTGTTGAAAAAATCAAAAATGAATTCAACCTAAAATTCCAAGAAGGATTAGAAAAGAATAAAGAAGAATTTCTATCAGAAGGAGGAAATATTATCGACTTTTATTACACCACTCCAGAAAAAAAAGAATTTGACTCTTTCTATTATCATTATAAAGACAAAAGAAGTACGTATTACAAGAACTTACAAAAAGATCAAAAAGCAAATCTTATAAAAAGGGAGGAAATAATTGAAGAATTAAAAAGTCTTTTCAATGCGAAAGAAAATACCAGCACTATTTATAAAAGATTTAGAGATATTCAAGAAAGGTGGTTTGAGACTGGATCTATACCTCGAGATAAATACAATACTGTTTGGAATAATTATCACCATCACGTTGAAAACTTTTATGACATCCTTCACCTAGATAGAGAATTCAGAGACCGTAATTTTAAACAAAATTTAGAACACAAGCTTCGATTAATTGGAAGAGCAGAGGAACTTACTAAGGAAGAAAATAATAGTAAAGCTTTCCGCGAATTACAGATGCTTCACAAAATGTGGAAAGAAGAAATTGGTCCTGTAGCTAAAGAATTTAGCGATGATATTTGGGAAAAATTTAGTGCAGCAACTAAAATAATTCACGATAAGAGAAATGAGTATTTAAAAGAACAGGAAAAAGCTGCAGAAAAAAATGTTGATTTAAAAATAGAATTAATTAATAACATAGCATCTTTAACAGAAAATGCCAAAAATAAAGGGCACCAAACTTGGCAAAATACCATAAAAAAAGTTCAGGAATTAAGGGATCAATTTTTTGAAGCCGGTAAAGTACCTAAATCCAAAAATAAAGAAATTTGGAACTCATTTAAAGAAGCAACTAGAAATTTCAATAAAGAAAAAAATGCATTTTACAAAGCTCAAAAGAAAGAACAGTTTGATAATCTTGCGAAGAAAAAGGAATTGATAAAAGTTGCTCAAGACAACAAAGATGGAGATGATTTTGAAACGTTAACTCCATTAATGAAAAAAATTCAAGCAGATTGGAAAAAAATTGGGCATGTTCCAAGAAAAGATAGTGATAAAATTTGGAAAGAATTTAAAGCTATTTGCAATCATTATTTTGATCGTTTACATTCCCAAAAAGATGAGGTAAATAAAGAAGAACTTGCAAACTTCGAAGCTAAAAAAACTTTTTTAGAATCTTTGAAATCTTTGACCCTAGAAGGTGACCATAGCAAAGATATTGCGACCATTACTAGTAAAATTAAAGAGTGGAAAGGACTTGGTAGAGTCCCTTATACCAAAAAGAACATAGAACAAGATTTTAATAAAACATTGGACACGCTATTTGAAAAATTAGATGTAGATAAAAAACAAATAGAGCTGATTAAATTTGAAAATAAATTAAATTCTTTTGTTTCGGAAGAAGATGACCGAAAACTAAAAAATGAAGAGTTTTTTATTTCTAAAAAAGTAGGAGAAATAAAAAATGAAATAAGACAATTAGAAAATAATTTACTATTTTTTAAGCACGTAAAGGATAATAATCCAATGGTAAAAGATGTCCACAAGAACATCTCAAAACAAAAAGAAAATCTAAACACTTGGATTGAAAAGTTAAAAAAAGTAAGGGGTATAAGGAAAGGATAATATCAGTATAATTTAAAGATGTCCATCGACACCTTTTTTTATTTTTTTATTTTTTTTGCTTCTTCCCAGTAAATATCCATTTCAGATAAGGTCATATCTTTGATTGGTTTATTTAATTGTTTGGCTTTTTTTTCCAAATATTGAAACCTTTTGATAAACTTTTTGTTAGTTCGTTCTAGCGCATTTTCAGCATTTATTTTTAAAAAACGAGCGTAATTAATCATTGAAAATAAAACATCTCCAAATTCAGCTTCGATTTTATCAGCATTATTTTTAGAAATTTCGTCATCTAACTCTTGAAGTTCTTCTTTCACTTTATCGAATACTTGTTGGGGCTCTTCCCAATCAAATCCTACACCTGCAACTTTATCTTGAATTCTAGACGCTTTAACGAGAGCTGGTAAAGATTTTGGTACTCCCTCTAAAACACTTTTTTTTCCTTCCTTTAGCTTTAAAGATTCCCAATTTTGTTTAACTTCTTCTTCATTATTGATCCTCACATCACCATAAATATGAGGATGTCTTGAAATTAGTTTATCACTAATAGAATTAGCAACATCTTCAAAATCAAAATCATTTGTTTCACTTCCGATTTTTGAATAAAAAACAATGTGTAACAATAAGTCTCCAAGTTCATTTTTAATTTCTGACAAATTATTCTCTAAAATAGCATCCCCTAGCTCGTAGGTTTCTTCTATCGTTAAATGACGAAGTGATTCAATAGTTTGCTTTTTATCCCAGGGGCATTTTTCTCTTAACTCATCCATAATGGTAAGAAGTCTATCTAATGCCTTAAGTTGATTAGCTCTCTGGTTCATGTACTACTCTTCTTCTTCTTCAGACGATTTATCATTGAATTGTGATATCCCGCTTTTAGTTAATAGATTATACCATTGAATAATTTTTTTAATATCACTTGGATACACTCTATCTTCATCATAATCAGGTAAAATTTCGAAAAAGTATTCCTCCAGTTCATCCTTTTTAGATTTATGACTAATAGCCTCTCCCCCTTTTTCTTTTTTGTATATTTTAGTAAAAACTTCGCTCAAAGGGAGTTCTTTAGTCAAGGTGTAAATGGCTATTTCAGAGAGAATACTAACGTTTTGTCTTGCACTCACACTAATTTTCTTTCCGTCAATTAAAGAAGTAGCTAAAAACCCGTTTCTTGTTTGGTTTTGAAGTTGGTAAAGACCTGGCTTACCCGATATAGTTAATATTTTTTCTAAGTTCATTATGTAAGTTTAGGATTGTTTTTGGTTATTCTTATAAGTATTTTTAATCTTGATTTATTCAGATCTGTTAACGTTTCTTCTTCTTGTCAGGAAAACGCATTCTATAATCTATTCTTATTTTTCCCTTGGATATGTTCGTAAGTTTTCCTTTGATCAATCGTTTTTTTAGGGAAGAAAGTTTATCGGTAAATAATATTCCTTCAATATGATCATATTCGTGTTGAATAATTCGGGCTGCAATTCCACTAAATTTCTTAGTGTGCTTTTCAAACTTTTCATCGAAATATTCAATTTTAATAGTTTCATTTCTAAAAATGTCTTCACGAACATCCGGTATACTTAAACAGCCTTCGTTAAAAACCCATTCATCTCCGGTCTCCTCAATTATTTTAGCATTTATAAAAACCTGCTTAAAGGTGCCCAAAAAGTTTCTTTCTTCTACTTCTAGTTCTTCATCATCTTGAAAGGGAGTTGCATCGATAATAAATATTCGAATTGGCAATCCTATTTGTGGGGCTGCAAGACCGATTCCTTTTGCTCCATACATCGTTTCAAACATATTATCGAGTAAGAATTCTAAGGCCGGATATTCCTTATCAATATTTTTTCCTAACTTCCTTAAAACTGGATCCCCATATGCAATAATTGGTAATATCATTAATTTTTGTTTAAATAATCTTGTAAAATAATGGTAGCACTAATTTCATCAATTAAGGCTTTATTTTTTCGCTTTTTTTTACTAATACCACTTGCGATCATAGCATTAAAAGCTATCTTACTAGTAAATCGTTCATCAAAACGCTCTATTTTTAAAGTTGGAATTACGTTTGTTAGTTCTTTAATAAATTTTTTTATACATAATTCCACATCAGAATGAGTCCCATCCTTTTGCTTAGGCTCACCAATGATAACTATTTCCACATTTTCTTTACTAACATAATCTTTTAAAAATAAGATTAAATCTTTCGTTAAAACAGTTGTTAAACCTGACGCTATTAGCTGCATTTCATCAGTAATTGCTAAACCTGTCCTTTTGGTTCCAAAATCTATTGCTAATAATCGTGCCATATTTTGTGCAAAAATAAGGGAATAATTAAAAGTGACTTCTATCTTTGTGAAATTATTAGATAAATATGACTGATTTACAAGAAATTATTGAGAAAGCATGGATTGATCGATCCTTATTAGTTGAATCCTACTACATCGATGCTATTAGAAAAGTAATAAATTTACTAGATGACGGTAAAATTCGTTGCGCAAAACCTACCAAAAACGGATGGAAAGTTAACGAATGGGTAAAAAAAGCAGTGGTTCTTTATTTTCCTATTCAAAAAATGGAAGTATTAGAAGCCGGAATCTTTGAATATCACGATAAAATTCCCTTAAAGAGAGGTTATCAAAAAAAAGGAGTGCGAGTGGTTCCCCATGCCATTGCTAGACACGGTGCTTATATTTCCAAAGGTGTTATTTTAATGCCCAGTTATGTTAATATTGGGGCCTATGTCGATGAAGGAACCATGGTGGATACTTGGGCTACGGTTGGAAGTTGTGCACAAATAGGTAAAAATGTACATTTAAGTGGGGGTGTTGGAATTGGAGGCGTTTTAGAACCTCTTCAAGCAACTCCTGTTATAATTGAAGACAATGCCTTTATTGGCTCTCGATGTATCGTAGTAGAAGGCGTGAAGGTAGAAAAAGAGGCTGTTCTTGGAGCTAACGTAGTTTTAACAGCTTCAACAAAAATTATCGATGTTACTGGAAGTACTCCTTCAGAAACCAGAGGGATTATTCCAGCAAGATCAGTGGTTATACCAGGGAGCTACACCAAATCATTTCCAGCAGGTGAATATCAAGTGCCATGTGCATTAATTATCGGTAAAAGAAAAGATAGTACCAACAAAAAAACATCTTTAAACAATGCTCTTAGAGAATACGATGTAGCCATTTAGTTAAAATAAATACCAAAAAAGCTTATCTTTCTTGTTTAATAAATAGCCTCCAAATAGTTAATGAAAATACTTGTAATACAACAAAAAATGATTGGTGATGTGCTTGTTAGCTCCTTACTGTGCAATAATCTTAGAAAAGCATATCCCAATGCACAAATAGATTACATGGTTTATAAGAGTACCCTCCCTGTTTTAGAAGGAAATACGAGTATTGATAATTTGATTTTATTTGAAAAAAAACATCGTAAGAGTAAATTTAAATTTTTCAAACTGATATTTGACATTAGAAAAGAGAAATATGATTTAGTTATTGACGCTTATTCTAAATTAGAAAGTTGGTTAACCGTTCTTTTTTCTAATGCGACAACTAAAATTTCCTATAAGAAGTTTGGTAGAACTTTTTTATACACACACAATGTTCCATTATGTGATGAACCCAAATCTAATATTGGTTTAGCTATAGAAAAAAGACTTTCATTATTATCGCCACTGAATCTTGATACGAAAATCGAAGTGGTTCCAAGCCTTTTAGTTACAGACGAAGAACGAAAAACTGCAACTAAAATATTTAACGATTATAAATTAGATACCACAAAAAAAACAGTGATGGTGTCTATTGTTGGCAGTAGAATTAATAAAACATATCCATTAAATTATATGGCCAAGGTCATTGATTTTATTGGAACAAAAGTGGATGTTAATATTCTGTTCAATTATATCCCAAGTCAACTTGAATTGGCTAAGAAGGTATATAATTATTGTTCTGAAGAAATAAAAAAAAATATATATTTTGATTTATTGGGGAAGAATTTAAGAGAATTTATTATCATAATGGATGCTTGTGATTTTATTATAGGAAATGATGGTGGTGCCATCAATATGTCCAAAGCTCTAAATAAACCTTCTTTTATCATATTTTCCCCTTGGATTGAAAAGCGCTTTTGGTCAACTTTTGAGGATGGAAAACTTAACGATTCAGTTCATTTATTAGACTACCAACCTAAACTTATTGAAGGAAAAACTAAAAAACAATTAAAAAATCAATCCATCGAGTTATACCAGCATTTTAAACCTACCTATTTTAAATCTAAATTATTGAAATTTATAGATTATAACTTAACTAAAGAACAACAATCAATCCCTACTGATTTTGAAAAAGTATATGCACAGCACAAAGAATTCCCACTTTCTGCTGTTATAATAACTTATAATGAAGAAGAACACATAGAAAAATGTTTAGCATCTCTTGTCGGTGTTGCCGATGAAATTATAGTGGTAGATTCTTTCTCTACTGATAAAACAGAACAGATTTGCACTAAGTATAATGTCAATTTTATCAAACATAATTTTGAAGGATACATAGAGCAGAAAAACTTTGCAATACAACAAGCTAAATACAATTATATTTTATCATTAGATGGAGACGAGGCGTTATCAGAAAAGTTAAAAAAGTCAATTAAAAGCATCAAAATACATTGGGATCATGATGGTTATTATTCTAATAGACTAAATAATTATTGCGGCACCTGGATTAAGCATTCCGGATGGTATCCTGATAAAAAAATACGCCTATTTAAAAAAGGGAGTGGAGAATGGAAAGGAATTAACCCACATGATAGTTACACGCTAAAAAAAGGAAAAAAAATTGGTACACTAGACGGAGATATTCATCACTGGATTCATAAAGATTATCAAGAATTACTAGATAAGGTAGAAAACTTTTCTACAATCGCATCGAAAGCCTATTATCAATTAGGAATAAAATCTACTTATTTTAAAATATTGTTTAGACCAACCTGGGCATTTTTTTATTCTTATATTTTAAGATTCGGTATTTTGAATGGAAAAATTGGTTATAGAATCTGCAAACAAAAATTTAGAATAACGTTATTAAAATATCAAAAATTATACCGACTGTGGCATCAAAGCTCCTAAAAATTGGAGTTTGAAATCTTTAGAGGAAGAATGCTAACTATCTCTATATATTTTTTTCCAAAAAAACATTTTTTTCTTGATGGCTATTTTGTTATGAAATTTTTTTTGAAATTCTTCTGTAAATAACCACATTTGATTGAATATGTTTTTTTCGCTTTCACCAAACAATTTAGCATATTCATTTGCCATAACTTCAACCATCTCCTTTCTTGGAGTTAATTTTGAAAAATTTTTCATACGATCTTTAAAAGACATTTGATGGAATTTCATTCTATTTAAATCGACTAAATAAAAATCATATTTATTTGTAGATTCATTTTTTTTTATGAGCGTATTGCCAGGAGAATGATCTAAAAAATTAATTCCTTTTTCGTGTAAATCAAAGGTAAAACGTGTAAATTCTCTAAGAATAGTATCAAAATTTGGATAATTTTTATTGTTTACTAATTCTCTGTAGGTAAAATCATAATCCAATTGTTTACTTACATAGTAGCTTTTATTCAATAAATAAAAATTAGAATACTCAAAGTAAGCAAGGGGTTTTGGAGTATTTATACCATTATTTAATAAAATAGTTGCATACTCAAAAGATCGATTAGCTTTTGATTTTCTAAAAAAAGAATAAGCAACTCTATTAATTAAGTGTGGAACTTTAAAAGATTTAACATTAAAGCTGTAGTTTTCAATTGATATCTTCTTGATGGTATTTCGGCTTCCCTTTTCTCCATCAAAATTATCAAAATTATTTATTACATATGAGATTGTATTAATAGAAGTAGGCTCTTGATTATTGCTAAATACTTTATGTATTTTATTTCTCATTGACATAAAAGGATACTCATTTTAAGAAGGTTTAATGGTATATAATAATATATTTAAATATTGAAATCGTAATTTTGCAAAGATAAAGTTATAATTATAAATGTTAATATTCAATTACTTTTAATTAAACTCGTTTATGTTGAATTCACAAAATATTATTTATATTTTTCACAAAAACGGTGCAAATAGTCATTATTTGGCATTAAATCACCTTCTTGATAAGAAAGGAATAATGTTAGAATATAGAGAGTTTTCTGTATTTAGTAAGGTTGCGAAAGCAATTTTAACTTTAAATGGTAAGTTACTTAAGAAGCAACTAATTAATTTTTTCTTCATTATAAGTCTATTATTGACTAAAAATAAAAAAATAGTGTTAGGGATTGCACCTTTTGACTCCAAATTAAAATCACTTCTAAGAATTTTACAAAATCATAAAGTCTTTTACCATACTTCATGGACCTATTGGGATAAAAGTTTTCATCCTAAACAAAAAAACAACTCACCTAATGTCTATCAAACATGGTGTAAATTTCTTGAAGAAAAGTGTCTTCATATATTTACAGTAACTCAGCAAAGCAAAAATCAATTATTAAAAAATTATAACATTTCCAATAAAAAAGTTAGCGTAGTTTATCATTCACTGGATGCAGTGTTTAATAATGAGTCTGAAATAAATAAAAAACCACTTAGTTTTGTTTATTTTGGTAGATTAGTCCCTCAAAAAGGTCTCAAGGAACTTTTAGATTATTTTGAAAAACAAGAGAATGCAATTCTTACTATTGTTGGTAACGGAAAAGAAAAGCATCTTATAACATCAAAAACCAATAATACTACTATCAGATGGATTCCTTATATCGCCAACAAACAAAAACTTGCGCAATTACTAAGTACACAACAATACTTAGTATTAAATTCAAAAAGAACCCATAAATGGGAAGAATTATTTGGTATAGCGATCATTGAGGCTATGTCGCAAGGAGTAATTCCGATTGCCACAAATCATTCAGGTCCAAAAGAAATAATTACAGAAGATATAGGGTATTTAACCGAAGAAGGCGAAATTACATTAGCTATTTCAAAATTAATTGACAAAAGAAATTTTGATCTATCTATGTCTAATAATGCAAGACTTGAAGCTAAAAAATATTTTGAAGAATCAATTGCACAACGGTGGCAACCAATTTTATATTAATATGTTAGACGTCAGTTGCATTATCATAAACTACAATACTTCAAATTACACTTATGAAGCTGTCAGATCATTATATGAAACCCATAAAAATAATTTAAATTTTGAAATTATCGTTGTTGATAACGCATCAAAAAAAGATGACTATACCAACTTAAAATCAAAATTAGACAGCTTGCATAAAAGCAATTTACAATTAATTAGAAGTACTATTAATACAGGCTTTGGTGGAGGAAATATGTTAGGAGTTTCCAATGCGTCTCCCACTAAATATTATGCTTTTATTAATAATGATACTTTACAAGTGAGTGAATATTGTCTGAAGTATTTGATGGAATTTCTAGAAGATCAACCTCAGGCAGGTTTATGCTCGCCACAAATGGTAGACGAACATCAGAATTTTAGAGTAACAATTGATCATTTTTCATCTTTACAACGAGAGATATTAAGACGTCCGTTTTTAGAAACATTTTTTCCTAAAATATATCTCAACCGGAAAATACGATATAAAGTACCTACAAAAGTTCATTACGTTCAAGGGTCATTCATGTTTATTGGAAGTGCTGATTTTAAAGAAATTGGTGGTTTTGACACAAACTTATTCTTGTACTATGAGGAATCTGATATTTCGTTACGTCTATTAAAATTAAAAAAGAAATACACGTACTTGGTTCCCTCATTGGAATATATTCATTACAAGAGTGCTAGTACTAAAAAAAATATCGACATTAAAATAGAACAAAAAATTTCTTTGTTGTACTACACAAAAAAACATTATGGATGGGGGCAACAAAAAATATTGAATTTGTATTTTATAATTAGGTATTTTTTTACCGCTATGGTCAAACCAAAATATTGGAAACTATTTATGACGCTTTTAATTGGGGCACCTTTATCTAAGTCCTTAAAGACTAAACAAAAAAAAATATAGCTTTAATTTATCAATTCACGATTTATGAAAATTTTAAAAATAACAGTGGCTTTATTTTATTATTTTTACCAAAAAATTTAAATCGATAATTCACATGCAAACCGAAATTAACGAGTGCCTAAATGTGCTTAAAAAAGGTGGTATTATACTATACCCCACTGACACGGTTTGGGGTATTGGATGTGATGCAACTAATTACGAAGCGGTCGATAAGATTTTTAAATTAAAAAAAAGAGCTACGAACAAGTCTATGATTTCGCTAGTGAACGATTTTAAAATGCTCAACCAATATATTGAAGATGTGCCAGAAGTTATTTATGATATTATTAAGTATGCAACCACCCCTACTACCATAATCTATGATCGCCCCTTACACGTGGCTGAAAATTTAATAGCTGAAGATAACTCGATTGGAATAAGAGTCGTAAGAGGAGGTTTTGTAAATAAATTAATTAAAAAATTTAAAAAACCAATTGTATCTACATCTGCTAATTTAACTGGAAAAGCAACACCAAATAACTTTAAAGAAATCAACAAATCTATTATTGAAGGAGTTGATTATGTAGTTCCATTAAATCAGAATAACAAATCATCAAAACCATCATCCATTATAAAAATTGAAACCAATGGATCTGTAAGTATTATTCGTAAATAAATTTACTTAATCGTTAAAAAAATAGTGTCTAAAAACATATATATAACTGCACTTTCAAAGCCTGTTTTCAAAATAGTCGCAAAAGCATCTTCCATGTTAAACATGGATAGTTATGTAATTGGAGGGTATGTTAGAGATTTTATTTTAAATAGATCAAACTCGAAAGACATTGATGTAGTGACTGTTGGTAGTGGTATTGATTTGGCAAAAAAAGTTTCCAATCTGATTCCAGAACGACCTAAAGTATCTGTTTTTAAAAATTATGGAACTGCGATGTTAAAAACAGATGGAATTGAACTTGAATTTGTAGGGGCAAGAAAAGAATCTTACCAAAAAAATAGTCGAAATCCTGCTGTTGAAAAGGGAACCTTGAAAGACGATCAAAATCGAAGAGATTTTTCAATTAATGCGATGGCATTGAGTTTAAATAAGTCCAATTTCGGAGAACTTTTAGATCCTTTTAATGGGATCAATGATTTAAAAAATAAAATAATTAGGACGCCACTTGACCCTGACATTACTTTTAGTGATGATCCGTTACGAATGTTAAGAGCGATTCGATTTGCTACGCAACTTCAATTTAGAATAGAAGACCAATCATTTAAATCGATTGAAAAGAACGCAAAACGAATCACTATTATTTCTACTGAACGAATTGTAGACGAACTGCATAAGATATTAGCCTCACCAAAGCCATCCATTGGCTTTTCCATTCTAAACAAAGTTAATTTATTACCTCTTATTTTACCAGAGCTTTCAAATTTAAAGGGTGTTGATAGTATCGAAGGTCAACGTCATAAAGACAACTTTTGGCACACGCTTGAAGTAGTGGATAACATTGCTAAAACTACAGATGATATATGGTTACGTTGGGCAGCACTGTTACACGATATTGGAAAAGCACCCACCAAAAAATTTAATAAGAAAATAGGATGGACTTTTCACGGTCACGAATTTATTGGGTCAAAAATGGTCTATAAATTATTTAAGCGTTTGAAAATGCCTTTGAATGAAAAAATGAAATTTGTTCAAAAAATGGTATTTATGAGTTCAAGGCCAATCGTAATTGCAACGGATGTGACCGATAGTGCAGTACGAAGATTGGTTTTTGACGCAGGTGAACACATTGAAGATCTAATGACCCTGTGCGAAGCAGATATTACAACGAAAAACTCTGAAAAATTCAAGAAATACCATGAGAATTTTCAGAGGGTAAGAGCAAAAATAACGGAGGTTGAGGAGCGGGATCACATCAGAAATTTTCAACCTCCAATTTCTGGAGAAGAAATTATTAAAACATTTAATTTAAAACCTTCAAAAGAAATAGGAATAATCAAGGATGCTATTAAAGAAGCTATTTTGGAAGGCAAAATTCCAAATGAATATATTCCTGCTAAAGAATTCATGCTTCAAAAAGGAAAAGAATTAGGATTAAAAAGTTACTGATATAGAACCTGTAAAATTAGAATCTGACCGTTTATTAATTCGTCCTTTTAAAATAGGAGATGAACAGGCTATGTTTGAGTTGAATTCAAACCCCCTTGTTCAAAAGTATACAGGAGATGCTTTGGTTACCAATAAAGAGCAAGCTGAAGAAATTTTACATAACATAGTCCTTAAAGATTATGAAATTTACGGATATGGTAGGTTTGCGGTTATCTATAAGCCTGACCAAAAACTTATTGGTTTTACTGGAATTAAGTATTTACCTGAAGCAAATGGAGAATCGGATTTAGGCTATCGTTTTTTGCCAGAATATTGGGGAAAAGGTATTGCAACAGAATCCTCAAAAATGTCCTTAAAATTTGCTTTTAAAAAACTTAAGCTTAAACGAATTTTTGGTTTTG
>SGZC01000059.1 GCA_004213605.1 Flavobacteriales bacterium | reverse complement strand
TTAATTACATTTCAAAAATACAAATAGATTGGATAATTTTGTAAAAACTACTATTAAATAAATGATAAATTATATCTTTGAATTTAACCAAACGATCTATGATTTTCGAGCGAAGTAAAATTTTATATCTTTTTTTATTTACATCGATTTCAGTATTTTCTCAATATACAGAAACGGTAAATTCTAATCGTCCCGGGTTTTCTCAGGGAGCCTTTTCTGTTGGAAAAAACATACTGCAATTTGAAACTGGTTTTGGTGTAGGAAATGAAGAACATTTACTTTTAAATAAAAAAACAGATGCTTTCATCATCGATTACAACATCAGGTATGGAGTTTGGAAAGAAGAGCTAGAAATTAGTTTCATTGGTGCCTACCAATCAAACTCGGTTACCTTAACTGACTCAGGCGCTACTTTTAAAGAACGTAATTTCACCTCGAATACCGTTGGTGCAAAATATTTATTCTTTGACCCTTATCGAAAAAAGCAACTTGAAAAACCAAACCTATACAGTTGGAAGGCAAATAATGGCTTTAAGTGGAAAGACTTAATCCCTGCGATTTCTTTTTATGCAGGAGCAAATTTTGATCAAGCAAACAACCCCATAACACACTTTCCAAATAATGATATAACATTTTTTAATCCAGAATTAGAAACAGGTTTAGAAATAAGCCCAACAATAGCAATCGCAACCCAAAATAATTGGGGCCGTTGGGTATTTGTAATTAACCTGATCGGAGAACGTATTACATTGGATGAAAAATCGTATTCATACATCTTAACCTTAACACATGCCTTTACCGCAAAGTTGTCAGCTTTTATTGAAACCCAAGGAATAAAAAGTGATTTTTATGCTGATCAACTAGTGAGAGGTGGTGCTGCCTTTTTAGTGAATAAAGATTTTCAGCTAGATGCTGCCTTTTTAGTCAATTTTAAAGACACTCCTTCGAGGCAATACGCAAGATTAGGGGTGTCATATAGGTTGGATATGCATAAAAAAGATGAGTATATCGAAGAAAAAGGGAAAGCTGGAAGAGCGGAAAAAAGAAAAGAAAAAAACAATATTAAAAAGAAGGAAAATAAACGAGTAGATCGTATTGATTTTGAAGATGGTGATGGTTTAAATTTGTAATTTTAGTCAATGATAGAAGTTAGAGAAATAAAAACAAAAAAAGAAATTTTACAATTCGTTAAATTTCCGTTTTCACTATATAAAAACTGTGAATATTGGGTTCCTCCTTTAACTAAAGATGAGTTGGAAACTTTAGACAAGACGAATAATCCAGTATTTAAAAATGCAGATGCTATTTATTATTTAGCATTTAAAAATAATAAAATAGTGGGCAGGATTGCGGCCATTATTAATCATATAGAAGTTAACGAGCAAAACAAAAAAAAGATTCGTTTTGGCTGGTTAGATATGGTAGACGATATTGAAGTAACCAAGGCCTTATTGCAAAAAGTGTATGCCGTTGGCAAACAACATAGCTTAGAATACGCAGAAGGTCCCGTCGGGTTTTCAAATATGGAAAAAGCGGGGATATTAACCTTTGGATTCGAAGAGTTAAATACGATGATCACCTGGTACCAGTACCCATATTATGCAGAGCATTTAAAAAAATTAGGGTTTCAAAAACAAGCAACTTGGGTAGAATTTAGATTGCTAAATCCATCGGAACACCTTCCAAAAGTTAAACGTTTTTCAAATCTTATCAAAGAGAAATACAATTTAGAAGTTGTCAGGTTCAAAAAGAAAAAAAACATATTACCTTATGTAGACGATATGTTTGGACTTCTCAATAAAACCTACAACACACTCCAAACTTTTGTTCCCATACAACAATATCAAATTGATCATTATAAAGACAAATACTTCAATTTTATTAATCCTGAATACATTACCTGTATTATGGATAAAAATAAAAAATTAATTGCGTTTTCCATTGTAATGCCTTCCTTTTCAAAAGCATTGAAAAAAGCTAACGGGTCACTTTTCCCATTTGGATGGTACCATTTAATGCGGGCACAACGTAAAAATGATACCGCAGCGTTCTACTTGATTGGTGTAGATCCTGAATACCAAGGAAAGGGAATTACTGCTCTCATATTTGATGAAGTAAGTGCTATTTTTAGACGAAAAGGAATTACACAAACCGAAACCAACCCAGAACTTGAAGAAAATATAGCAGTGCAACAATTATGGAAACATAATAGTCCTGTAAAGCATAAAGAACGAAGTACTTTTAGGATAGATTTATAAGACTCATGAAATCATTTTTTTTAATTAACTATTCATTAGCCATTCTGTTACTCTTTTCTTGTAAAACAAAATCATCTCTGCCAGATCCCTTATCTGCAGGTTGGAATGGGGAAAAAGTTTGTGAAAAAATTGAAGAAAATAAAATGCAACGAGTTTTAAAATGCACTTTTAAACCTGGAGTAGGTCATGAGCGACACCATCATTTACCGCACTTTGGTTATACCCTAGCAGGAAGCACTTTTAAAATTAAGGATACCTCAGGCGAACGAGTTGTTAACGTGAAAACCGGAAGTTATTTTAATAACGAGTCGATTGAATGGCACGAAGTGATAAATATTGGAGACAGCACTGCGGTATTCCTTATTATTGAACCTAAGTAACTATTCTCCCATGGCGGCTGCAACTGCTGCTGAAAGCCTTTTATAGGTTCCGTTTTCTAAGCGTTCTCGTATGGCATTAAAAGCTTCTAGGGTTTTTTCTACATCATCTAAAGTATGAGATGCAGTAGGAATCATACGTAATAAAATAAGTCCTTTTGGTATCACAGGATACACTACTATAGAACAAAATATACCATGATTTTCACGTAAATCTTTAACTAAAGCCATAGCCTCAGGAATAGACCCCTTGAGATAAACCGGAGTGACACAACTTTGAGTCGTTCCGATGTCAAAACCTTGTTTTTTTAAACCTCCTTGTAATGCATTTACATTTTCCCAGAGCTTATTTTTAAATTCTGGCATGGTACGTAACATTTCCAAACGTTTTAATGCGCCTTCCACCAATTGCATTTGCAATGATTTTGCAAACATTTGGGATCTAAGATTGTATTTTAGATAGGTGATGATTTCTTCGTCAGCAGCAATAAAAGCACCAGTACTAGCCATCGACTTTGCAAAAGTTGCGAAATATACATCAATATCGTCTTGAACACCCTGTTCTTCTCCGGCACCAGCACCCGTTTTACCTAGGGTTCCAAAACCGTGGGCATCATCAACAAACAACCTGAAATTATATTTTTTCTTGAGCGCCACTATTTCCTTTAGCTTTCCTTGTTCTCCGCGCATTCCAAACACACCTTCGGAGATTAATAAAATTCCACCACCGCTTGCTTTTGCCATTTTAGTAGCTCTTTGTAAGTTTTTTTCGATACTTACCAAATCGTTATGTTTATAAGTGAAACGTTTCCCCATGTGCAGCCTAACACCATCAATAATACAGGCATGCGCATCGACATCGTATACAATAATATCGTCTTTAGAAACCAAGGCATCAATGGTTGAGACCATTCCTTGATACCCAAAGTTTAGAAGATAAGTAGCTTCTTTATTTACAAACTCTGCTAATTCATTTTGCAACTGTTCATGTAAATCGGTATGACCACTCATCATTCTTGCTCCCATTGGATAGGCCGAACCGTATTTAACAGCAGCTTCAGCATCTACTTTCCTAACCTCAGGATGATTAGCCAAACCTAAGTAATCATTAATACTCCAAGTGATAACATCTTTTCCTTGGAATTTCATATGATTTGAAATTGGACCTTCTAATTTTGGGAAAACAAAATAGCCTTCAGCTACTTCAGCCCATTTACCAAGGGGTCCTTTACTTTTGTATATTTTATCGAATAAATCTTTCATCATCTTAAAAATTAGAGATTACAAAAATACTGTTTTTTTTAGCATGATAAAAAACATGCAGATAAGAAAATAATAAAAAAACTATTAAAATGAGTAAACTTTTTTGTGTATAAATTTTATTTTACGTAATGTATTTGAGCTTCTTTTGATTTATTTTTTTCCATAAATCCCTGCTGTTTCATCCATTCATTATTGAATACCTTACTCATATATTTTGAACCATGATCGGGAAATATAACTACCACGACGCTTTCCTCGTTAAAAACGCCCTCCGCATTTAATTGTTTGAGTCCTTCCAATGCTGCACCGCTTGTATATCCAACAAATAAACCTTCTTTACTTGCAATTTCTCTTGCTGAGTGAGCACTTTCTTCGTCCGTAACTTTTACAAATCGATCTATTTTATCAAAATCTGTCGCCGAAGGAATTAAATTTTTTCCCAATCCTTCGATTCGATAGGGGTAAATTTCGTTTTCATCAAACTCTCTTGTTTCATGATATTTCTTTAGAACAGATCCATAGGCATCAATTCCTATAATTTGAATATTTTCATTTTGTTCTTTTAAATATTTCGCAGTACCAGAAATAGTTCCTCCTGTCCCACTACAAGCGACCAGATGCGTAATTTTACCTTCCGTTTGGCCCCAAATTTCAGCTCCTGTTGAATTGTAATGAGCCTCTACATTCAGTTCATTAAAATATTGATTGATATAAATAGAACCTTCAATTTCTTTGTGAAGCCTTTTCGCAACTTCATAATAAGATTTAGGATCTTCAGCTGGAACATGAGCTGGGCACACATAGACCTCTGCTCCCATTGTTTTTAGCATGTCAATTTTGTCAGGTGAAGATTTTGAGCTGACTGCAAGAATACATTTGTAGCCCTTGATAATACTGACCATTGCTAGACTAAAACCGGTATTACCACTGGTAGTTTCAATAATGGTATCCCCTGGCTTTAAAATACCTTTTTTTTCTGCTTGTTCAACTATGTATAGTGCTATTCTATCTTTGGTCGAATGACCAGGATTAAAACCCTCAACTTTAGCAAAAAAACTTCCTTGAAATTGAGAAACAATCTTATTAAGTTTTATCAAGGGTGTATTACCAACTAAACCTAATACGTTATCGTAGACATTTAAATTTTTGTTCATATGAGGGATATTTTTTTACAAAAAAAAATGATAAAAATATCTTTTCTTTTAAGTATCCAAATTTACGATAAAAAAACTAATTACTTATTTACCCCTTCTAAATCTAATAAAAAAGAATAGGATCTCGCGTACTTCTTTAGTGCATTAAATCTCCCTGAGGCACCGCCATGACCTGCTTCCATATTTATGTGTAGTAACAATAAATTAGTATCGGTTTTCATATCTCTCAATTTAGCTACCCATTTTGCAGGTTCCCAATATTGTACTTGCGAATCATGAAGCCCAGTAGTTACTAAGAGATTAGGATAATCTTTTATCGCTACTTGGTCGTAAGGTGAATACGAAGTCATGTAATCGTAGTATTCCTTTTGATTAGGGTTTCCCCATTCATCATACTCCCCAGTAGTCAGTGGAATAGAATCGTCTAACATGGTCGTAGTTACATCAACAAAGGGAACTTCTGCAACAACACCATTATAAATTTCTGGAGCCATATTGGTAATTGCTCCCATTAGTAATCCCCCCGCAGATCCTCCGTTGGCGTAAAGGTGCTTTGATGAGGTATAGTTATTGTCGATCAAATATTTTGAAACATCAATAAAGTCTGTAAATGTGTTCTTCTTTTTTAACAATTTACCATCCTCATACCAAGATCTCCCGAGGTACTCACTTCCTCTCACATGAGCAATTGCAAAAATAAATCCTCTGTCCAACAAACTCAATCTTACTGTTGAAAAATAAGGATCCACCGTGCTTCCATAGGATCCGTAGGCATAGAGTAATAAGGGTGTTTTGCCATTCATCTTTATTCCTTTTTTATAAACCATCGATACGGGTATTTTGGTGCCATCTGATGCGGTAGCCCATATTCTTTTAGATTCATAATTGTTTTTATTAAATCCTGTTCCCAAGACCTCTGTTTCCTTTAAAACGGTTTGTTCTTGAGTAGCCATATTAAAATCAATAATAGAAGAAGGAGTTATTAAAGAGTTATAAACATACCGTAAAACCTTAGAATCAAATTCAGGGTTAACAGAAACAAAGGCTGTATACGTCTCATTATCAAAAGGTATATAATACGAATCGGTACCATCCCATGGAACCACTTTTATCTTATTTAAACCATTTGAACGTTCACTAACTACATAGTAATCCTTAAAAATATCAATATCCTCTAGCAATACATCCTCGCTGTGAGAAATCATTTCTTCCCAATGATCCATTGTGGTCGTATCGTCTGAGGTTTTCATTAATTTAAAATTACTAGCTCCATCTTTATTGGTCAACACATAGAAAGAATCATCGTAATGCGCTATGGAATATTCTAGACCTCTAACTCTAGGCTGAAAAATCTTAAAATCTTCAAAAGGAGTATCGGCATTTAAAATTCGATATTCGGAAGTCAAAGTACTGTAACTACCAATAACGATAAACTTTTTAGACTTTGTTTTGTAAACGAAAGTTCCAAAAGTATCATCCGATTCTGTAAAAACAAGTACATCATTAAGTGATGAAGTTCCTAATCGATGTCTAAATATTTTGTTGGAACGCAAGGTTTGTCCATCTTTTTGCGAATAGAAAAGGGTACTACTATCATTCGCCCATGTGGAGCTTCCAGTGGTAAGCGGAATACTTTCCTCTAAAATTTTGTCGGTCAATAAATCTTTAATATAAATGGTATATTTTCTGCGACTTACCGTATCGACTCCAAAAGATACCTTTGTATTGTCAGGACTAACACTTAAGCCCGATAAATTGTAATACGAATGGCTTTCAGCCATTTTATTGACATCAAAAAGCAATTCTTCAACAGCCTCTAGGCTGTCTTTTTTCCGAGTATAAATTGGATAATCCTTCCCTTTTTCAAATTTTGTAATGTAATAATACCCATTAAATTTATAAGGAACAGATTCATCATCTTCCTTAATTCTACTTTTCATTTCTTCAAACAAATTTTTTTGAAGATCTTTAGTATGTTCGGTCATCCGATCGTAATAATCGTTTTCACGCTCCAGATAATCAATTACTTCCTCATTGTCGCGGTCGTTTAACCAATAGTAATTATCAATTCGAACCTCACCATGTTTTTCTAGATGTTTTTCAATTTTATCTGCCTTGGGGGCTTGTATTTCCATAGTCGATTTTGATAATTCTTTGTCCTTACAAGAAGTAACAAAAATAAGTATTAGGAACGAAAAAATTAACGTTTTTTTC
Organism: Flavobacteriales bacterium; assembly: GCA_004213605.1. Taxonomy (GTDB): domain Bacteria; phylum Bacteroidota; class Bacteroidia; order Flavobacteriales; family Flavobacteriaceae; genus Marifrigoribacter. Next base: position 3,001 of record SGZC01000059.1, on the reverse strand, counting down.
ATTATGAATTAATAGATTGGTTTGCTGACAATATACTAATTTTGTTTCAAATTAATTTAAAAATCATGTTTGGAGATTTAAAAGGAATGATGGGCAAACTTAAAGAAGCCCAAGCGAAGGTAACCGCAACGAAACAACGTATGGATACGGTCCTCATAGACAAAAAAAGCAATGATGGTTTAATAAATGTAACCATTACTGCTAATAGAAAACTAAAAGGTATTGAAATTGACGATCGCTTATTGGAAAATAAAAAAAAATTAGAGGAATCTTTAATTTCAATTTTGAATAAGGCTATCGATCAAGCTACAACAATACATGAAAAAGAAGTTGCTGCGGTTGCGAGTGAGGGAATGCCAAAAATACCTGGAATGGATTTATTTTAGTATTCATAATTAGCAAGCACATCAAGAACAATACGGTGCATTTCTGGGGTATAATCTAAATGGGTAACCATTCGGAGTTTCCCTTGCCCCATATCACTTATTTGTAGGTTTTTATGGAGCATATCTTTTATAAACCGATCGTTAGAAATTTCGTCTATTAAATTAAAAATAACAATATTCGTTTCGGTAGGCTCTACTTTCTTGATATAAGGTAACTTTTGGAGCGTATGGGCAATTTCAGACGCTTTTTGATGATCCTCGGATAATCTCTCTACATGATGGTCTAAGGCGTACAATCCTGCAGCAGCCATAAAACCAGCTTGTCGCATCGCTCCACCAAGTATTTTACGTACTCTGATTGCACGTGACATTAGGTCATTATTTCCTAATAAAATAGTACCAAGCGGAGTTCCAAGTCCTTTGCTTAAACAAACCGATATCGTATCAAATATTTTTCCATAGTTGTTTGGGTCTTCTTTTTTAGCAATCAAAGCATTCATAAGTCTTGCACCGTCTAAATGCAAGCCCAAACCATAATGGTCACACAAATTTCTTACTTTTTTAAACTCTTCAAAATCATAACAAGCACCTCCCCCTTTATTGGTAGTGTTTTCTAAACAAACTAAGGTCGTATTGGGAGTGTGATAATTTGAAATTGGACTGATCCCTTTTTCAATTGCTGAAGCAGTCATCATTCCTCTATGACCATCAATTAAATTACACGTAACCCCACTATTAAAAGCAACACCTCCGGCTTCGTAATTATAGACATGTGCCCACTTATCGCAAATTAGTTGATCTCCTGGTTGGGTATGTAATTTTATGGCAGCCTGATTAGACATGGATCCAGTCGGAAAAAAAAGTGCTGTATCCATGCCAAACATTTCAGCAAATCGATGCTCTAATTTATTGACCGTTGGGTCTTCTTTATACACATCATCTCCTGTGGGTGCCTTGATGATGGCTTGCAACATTCCTTCCGTTGGTTTGGTGACCGTATCACTTCGTAAATCTATAATCATTGGGAGTTCTTTATATTTCAATAGATCTTTTTTAAATCCAATCCTTTTAAAATTATTTTTACCTTCAAAATTAAGATTTTTGAACTTAGATTCATTGTTAATTGATATAAATTAAAACTTTTTTAGCATTAAAAGATAAGTCTTTATCAAACTGATCGCTAGACTGCTTTAATTCATTATACATGGAGCGCTACCAATAGGGCTTCCATCTGGTATTTTTGGAACTTCGTATATCTTAAATCTCTCAGGATATTTTCTAAAACTAATTAGCTCTCTGATTAATTGATTGTTAAAAGTAGATTTATTTGATTTTAGCATAGTAAGTAGTGTATCTAAAGTTTCATTGGCAATTGATTTAACTTGCGGTGAAGCATCATCGGTGGCGATTAAATTGAGTACGTTTTGAAAAACGCTGTGTTGAACAGTGTGTGCGATTTCTTTTTCATACGAGGTTTTAGTTTTTACAGTAAACGTATGCTTGATTAACTGACTTAAAACTTCATTTAAACTTAAATTAGACTCCGATAAGGCATATTGTTCCACCAACCTGTTAGCTCTTTCTGCATTTAGTAATAATCTCAATGTCATGTTACTTGCGGTTGCTACGGGTCCTAAACTATTAAAAGTAACATTGGTATTACTTTTAAAAGATTCTCTAGTTCTTTCATAGCCCATCGCTCTAGGGGGGAATAGTTTAAGAATTCGCTGTGGAATTTTTAAGGTCTTGACCTTTAGTGTGTGCATAATTTCATTCAATGCGGCTTCTTGTTCTTCCTTTGAAATAATTTGAACAACAATCCCGGAAGCTCCTTTTATAGCATAAGTATAATCAAGCCCCCCTATAGATTTTATGGCTGCCTCTGTTTGATATCGGTGATAAAAGTATAACGGAACAAACACGTCTTCAAGTTTTGATAAAGGTTCTCCACTTTTAATATTGTCTATGGAAAAATTTTCAATCGCTTTTTTTCGTACCGCTAAAACATTTTTTAATTCTTCAGTGGCAGAGGTACCATTATCCCAAAGATGTGCTTTGGCGTGGGCACCTCCTTGGGGCCGTGCATCAGCATCCGAAATATAATATAACCCATCAGAAAATGCCTCCATCAATAATTTGGACAAATAGCTTTTCTCTGATTGATCGCTAGGAATGTCACTGTAGGAATACGCTACCGTAACTTTATCCCATTCTCCTATTCCGGTAGCATAGGCTTCCGAAAAATCAATTTCATCCTTTTTTAAGGTGATCTTTGGATGCGGATAATCCATAACACTTGCGCGGCTATTTGTACTTGCTGCAAAGTTGTGCGCAAAACCTAAGGTGTGGCCTACTTCATGAGCTGAAAGCTGACGTATTCTTGCCAAGGCAAGTTCTAACATTGGCTGATAATTTTGATCATCATTTTTGAAGGGTCGATTCATCAAAGCTTGTGCAATGAGAAAGTCTTGCCTGATCCTTAAGCTACCTAGACTTACATGTCCCTTTATAATTTCACCGGTACGAGGATCATTGATGGAGCCTCCATAGCTCCAACCTCTTGTAGATCGATGAACCCATTGTATAACGTTGTATCGTACATCCAAGGGGTCTGC
>SGZC01000058.1 GCA_004213605.1 Flavobacteriales bacterium | reverse complement strand
AGTGTTGGATATCAGTGATCTAGGTAACCAAAACATGAGTGAAATTGGTTATTTTGACACCTATCCCTCTAGTAATTCTGCTGGTTTTTCAGGTGCTTGGAATGTTTACCCTTACTTTGAAAGTGGAAATATTGTGATCTCTAATAGTTCTGGAGGTGGTTTTTTCTTAGTTAAATCAAACGCATCAGATACTAATAGCCCAACTGCAGTTTGTCAAAATATCACTTTAGAACTAGATGAAAATGGCTTGGCAAGCGTTTCTGCTGATAACATAGATGGAGGCTCTTCTGATGACGTAGGAATTACCTCATTTGAATTGAATATTAGCACCTTCACCTGTAACGATATAGGTGATAATGAAGTAATTCTAACCGTCTTTGACGCAGCAGGAAATTCTGACTCTTGTGATGCAATTATTACTATTGAAGATAATATTCTACCCAGTATTATTGGACAGAATATTACTGTGAATCTAGAAGGAAACCCTTCGGTAACCGTTACTACCAGCGAAGTAGATAATGGAAGTTTTGATAATTGTTCCATAGCTGCTCTTTCATTAACTCCAAATACTTTTACCACTGTCGGAACTTTTGATGCTGTTTTGGAAGGGATAGATGATTCAGAAAATATAGCTAGTGTTACTGTAGAGATTACCGTGATTGATACTATTGATGAGGAAGCACCCGTGGCTGTTTGTCAGAACCTAACGCTTATATTAAACGAAAATGGAGAGGCTACTATTTCTGCTGAAAATGTAGATGGAGGTTCTAGTGATAATAGTGGTTCTTATTCGGTAAGCATCGATATTAATAACTTTAACTGTTCGAATATTGGGGAAAATGAAGTTACTTTAACAGTAACTGACCCTTCTGAAAATATTGATACTTGTGTAGCAATAATAACTGTTGAGGATAATTTAGCACCAGTGATTACATGTCCTGATGATCAATTTATAGAAGCGGGGCCAGATGGAACCTTAATCTTACCTGATTACCTAGCAAATAATGAAGTTACGGCTACCGACAATTGTACGGATAATTTGACAATTTTACAAGATCCAGCTGCGGGAACTATTCTTGGTATGGGAAGTTATGCCATTACATTTATAACAACAGACAGCTCAGGAAATGAAAATATATGCTCATTTGAACTAGAAGTACTTGTACTTGGATTGACCGATAATGAATTAAATAAAGGATTGAGCATCTATCCAAATCCCTCGTCAAATATGGTGACTGTAAATTCAAAATCTGATGTATTAACCTCTATTAGCATATTTGACATCAATGGAAAGCAAATTCTTGATATTAATACTATAAATGCAGAAACAAAAACACTTGATATTTCGAATTTTTCAAATGGAATTTATTTTATGACCATTAATAACGAAGTCACCAAAAAATTGATTAAAAATTAAAAAAATGAATGTTTTAGCCCGTATTTCTCTTATCACGTTATCTACAATAAATCTCATTGCTCAAACTCCATGTGAAAACGGAATGGCGGGTGATTACCCCTGTGATGGCTATGATTTACAATCTTTTATTTCGTTAGAAGAAATGGATGGCATCAGAGGAAATGATTCTTGGGGCTGGACCGATCCTAATGATGGAAACGAATACGCTATTATGGGCTTAAAAAATGGTACAGCTTTTATTGATATCTCAGACCCTATCAATCCGATTTATCTCGGGAAATTACCTTCTCACACCGGAGAAAGTATTTGGAGAGATATAAAAGTTTATCAAAATCATGCTTTTATTGTTAGTGAGGCAAGCAATCACGGAATGCAAGTGTTTGACTTAACTCGATTAAGAACTGTTTCGAACCCCCCAGAAATATTTACAGAAGATGCCCATTATAATGGTTTTGGAGCTTCACATAATATTGCAATTAATGAGGAAACTGGTTTTGCCTATAGTTTGGGAGATAACACCTATGCTGGTGGTGCCCATTTCATTGATATTTCAGATCCCTTGAACCCAACTGCAGCTGGTGGATATTCTGCTGATGGATATACCCACGATGCGCATATAAAAAATTATAATGGCCCGGACACTGACTATATTGGAAAAGAGATTTTTGTGGGAAGCAATGAGGACCGAGTGGTAATTGTTGATGTTACTGACAAGGATAACCCTCAGCACATTTCAGACATATCATATACCAATTTTTCCTACACTCATCAGGGATGGATAACGGACGATTTTAAATATTATATACTAGGTGATGAAGCCGATGAATTAGACTTTGGATTTAATACAAAAACAATCATTTTAGATATTTCTGATCTAGATAATCCTAGCCATTCTTTTGATTACATAGGGCCTACCCTTGCAACTGACCACAACGGTTATATAAAAGAAGATGTTTTTTATCTTGCTAACAACGCTGCTGGATTGAGAGTTATTGATATTTCTGAAATTGAAAACGGTACCATGACACAACTTGGTTATTTTGATAGCCACCCCATAAATGATTTTGCAGGCTATGAAGGAATTTGGAGTACGTATCCATACTTTGAAAGTGGAAACATAGTGATTAGCGATAGAGAAGGTTTCTTTTTAGTAAAATCCTCCTCATTAGGAGTAGCAAGTATAACTTCTGAGTCTTTTGAAGTGGCATTAAATTCGACAACTGATATGTTAAACATTCAATCAAGTGAAACACCAATTTTAAATATAAAAATTTACGATTTAAATGGGAAAAAACTAACTGACCAGTTGTTCAATTCCAAATCAACTGTTGCTTTAAATTTAAATAGTTTTGTAAATGGAATTTACATACTTAATATAAATAATCAGTTTGCCTTAAAAGTTGTAAAACTTTAATAGTCCCCTCAAAATTTTAAATTTATTACGGTGAGGTAGTAATATTTTTATATTAAATAACTACAATAAAAGTAGGGTTTATTCGCCCTATAGTTGTTTACTTATTGATAGACTATGTCGAAACGTTTAATAACTGTTAAATTTTTACACATAATAATTTAAATACCTACATTTGTTGCTCAATAAATAACCTATGAAAAAAATATACTTACTCTTGCTTACATTATTTGTTACAATTTCAATTTATGGACAAACACCCTGTGAAAATGGTTTTGCCTTAAACTACCCTTGTAATGGGTTTGACTTACAATCTCATATTTCATTAGATGAAATGAATGCAAATGGTGCAAGCGACTCTTGGGGTTGGACCGATCCTGATGATGGAAACGAATATGCTTTGATAGGTTTAACGAATGGAACAGCCTTTATTGATATTTCTGATCCGGTGAACCCAATTTATTTAGGAAAACTTCCAACTCATAGTTCATCCATCATATGGAGAGATATAAAGGTTTATCAAAACTATGCATTTATTGTAAGTGAAGCTAACGGTCACGGAATGCAAGTATTTGATTTAACACGATTAAGAACTGTAGCAGCTCCCCCTGAAACCTTTACTGAAGATGCACACTATGCTGGTTTTGGAAGTTCTCATAATATAGTTATAAATGAGGAATCTGGATATGCTTACAGTGTTGGTGATAATACCTTTGGAGGAGGTCCGCACATGATCAATATACAAGATCCTCTCAATCCATTTTTAGAAGGAGGATATTCAGCAGGTGGCTATACCCATGATGCTCAAGTAATCATTTATGATGGTCCCGATACAGACTATACGGGGAAAGAAATATTTTTTGGATCCAACGAAGATCATGTTGAAATTGTGGATGTAACCGATAAAGCAAATCCTATACAAATAGCTTCAATACCTTATTCTAGTTCTGGTTACACTCATCAAAATTGGTTAACTGATGATCGCAAATATATGCTTCTTGGAGACGAGGCTGATGAATTTGATTTTGGCTTTAATACCCGAACAGTTGTTTTTGATGTATCCGATTTAGACAATATTCAGTTACACATGGAGTACTTTGGTGAAACTAGTTCGGTAGACCATAACGGCTATGTGATCGGTGATCGGTATTACCTTGCAAATTATTCTTCTGGATTACGTGTAGTCGACATTAGCAACATAGAAAATCAAGAAATGACAGCGGATATTTATTTTGATTCGTTTCCTCAAAATAACAACCCTAATTATGATGGTTCATGGAATGTTTATCCCTTTTTTGAAAGTCAAAATATTGTTATTTCTGGGACCAATGGTTTTACGTTAGTTAGAGAAAGTGGGCTAAATAATGCTGACTTCGAATCTAATGATTTTAACCTAATCCCCAACCCAGCCAAAAATAATCTAAGAGTTCAATCAAACAACAATCCAATATCTAAAATTGAAATATTTAATGTGTTAGGGCAACGTGTTATCAATATTGACAGCGCTGATATACTATCAAAAAATATTGATATTAGTGGTTTAAATGTTGGAATTTATCTAGTAAAAATTAACAGTTCAACCACCAAAAGACTGGTTGTAAAGTAATATACTTAACAATTAAAAGTTAACTATATACTAGCCATTTAAATTTGGTTCATTATGAATTTTTTTAAAGGAAGAAAATTCCTAATATTATTTTTATCTATTTCTATTCTTATTTCGTGTTCTAGTGATGATGACAATTCCATGATCCATGGTGAACCTGTTTTTGAAGGACAATTAGTTTGGGTCAAAACATTTGGAGGCTCCAATGAAGATGACGCTATCGCTGTTGTAGAAGCCAATGATGGTGGCTATGTTGTGTTGGGATTCACTAATAGTATCGATGGAGACATTACAGGTAAAACTAACCCTGATCAAGATTATTGGTTGTTAAAACTAAACCCAGACGGAGACAAAATCTGGGACAAAACCTATGGGGGAAGTCAAAACGATCAGGCAACAGGCTTATCCAAAACCAACGACGGAGGCTATATCATCTCCGGTTATACTTCAAGTTTTGATGGAGATGTTTCTGAAAATGCAGGCTTTCAAGATTTTTGGATCGTAAAAGTAGACGGCCAAGGTACCATTCAGTGGGAGAAATCATTTGGATTTATTGGTCAAGATCAAGCTTACAAAGTGATCCCAACAAGTGACGGTGGATACTTTGCTTCCGGCACTTTACAAGTAGGTGAAGGAGGTAGTAATGGGGAAGGAAATGATATCATACTTGGCGATCAAAATTTAAGAGCCGGTCAACACAGTTTGGGTGACTTTTGGGGGATTAAGATGGATGCAAACGGAAATAAAATTTGGCGACGCTATTTTGGCGGAACACAAGCTGATTTGAATAAAGACGTCATAGAAACCGATGATAGTGGGTTTTTGTTAGTCGGTGTTTCAGACAGTCCTGACTTTGATATTTCTAATGCCATTGGAGCAGACGATTTCTGGGTGATAAAAGTGAGTGCAATTGGTGAAAAAGTTTGGGAGCGTTCTTATGGAGGCCTTGAAACTGACAGAGCATTCTCAATTGCTAGAGCTGACGATGGAAACTATATTCTAACAGGGGAATCAAGAAGCCTAGGCCAAGACGTATCCAATCCAAAAGGTGGAGGCGATATTTGGATAGTAAAAATAAATGCATCCAACGGATCGATACTTTGGGAACAATCGTTAGGAGGAACTGAATTTGATACCTCTAGAGGTATCAAAAAAATGGACAATGGATCATTTGCAATCGCAGGAAGTTCAAGAAGCACTGATATGGATGCTAGCAATAATTATGGAGCTAATGACGCGTGGCTACTTATTGTTGATAGCGACGGAACTTTAGAATATGAGACAACTATTGGTGGCTCAGATATTGATTTTGGAAACGATGTGATGGAAACCTCAGTAAATGAAATTGTATTTGTGGGGAGTACCCTAAGTAATGATTTTGATATTCCTCTTAACAAGGGCAATAAAGACGTCTTGATTTTTAAAATGAAATAAAAAAACTATTTTAGGGTAAAGATCACTAAGGATGTTTTATAACATATATTAATAATCCTAACAAAAAATAACAAAAAATGAAAAAAATTGCCTTTCTACTAATTGTACTAATTACATTTTCAGCCTGTAACTCAGATGACGATAGCAACGCACCACAATTTTTGATTTCAGTTTCTCATTCGCACAATTGGGATGGTGAAAACGTAAGTTCTGACGATATCGGAACTACAGAATTCACGAATGAAAATGGAGAAGTTCTAAAAATTACAAGACTTCGTTATTTAATTTCTAAAATTATATTGACCAATAGTACAGGTGACGAAATATCAATTGCTGGAACCAACGATTATAACTTAGTTGATCTTTCAGATAACAGTACCTTAAACTATGCGACCAATATTGTCGTGCCACCTGGAACCTATACAAAAATTAGTTTTGTATATGGATTTAATGAAGAAGACAATGTAAGTGGTGCCTATCCAGACTTAAATACTGCAAGTTGGAATTGGCCTGGAGGAATGGAGGGTATGCCAAATCTTGGTGGTGGCTACCATTTTATGCAATTTGACGGTACCTTTGCAGGTCCTGGGATTGGAGATGATCAGGCCTTTAATTATCATAACGGAACTGCTCGAGTGAGTGATGGGGTGTTTGAACAAAATTTTATTACGGTTACTGTTGAGGATTTATCTATTGATGAAAATGCAGTTATTGAAATTAAAATGAATTTAGCAGAGTGGTTTAAAAACCCAAACACCTGGGATTTAAATGAAATGTCTACTATGTTAATGGGGAACTATAATGCTCAAAAAAGAATGAACCAAAATGGGCAATCCGTTTTTTCGGTTTATCTTGGAGATTAATTAATTATGATAGATGAGGTATTTTTTAATTTTATTGAGTACATGTTTTTTCCTGTCTTGTTCGGGCTCGGACGACCGCATGAATTATGTGCCAACACCAGTAAATTTAGAAATACCTCCTCTTTTTAATTCCCTACTTCTACCTCCATCGGTTCCAACCGACAATCCACAAACAATAGAAGGTATTGCTTTAGGCAGAAAATTATTTTACGAGCCCTTGTTGTCTAACGACGGTACCCAAGCTTGCGCTAATTGTCACTTAGCAGAAAAATCGTTTTCCGACCCCAATCGTTTTAGCACTGGTATTACCGGTGAGATGGGTACTCGTAATGCCATGCCAATAGTGAACCTAGCTTGGAATTTTCAAAATAGATTTCTTTGGGATGGAGGTGCTTACAGCCTAGAAGATCAAGTAGACGACCCTATAGAAAATCCTATAGAAATGAATAATACATGGCCAAATGTAGTTGCCACATTACAAGCCACTTCAGAGTATCCAGATTTATTTGAACAAGCCTTTGGAACCACGACCATAACTAGAGAATTTGTAGCAAAAGCCATTGCTCAATTTGAAAGGACTTTAATTTCTGGCAATTCAAGGTTTGATCAATATTTATTGGGAGATAATAATGCGATCACTGCTCAAGAAATAAATGGTTTCAATGTTTTTATGGATGAAAATAGAGGAGATTGCTTTCATTGTCATGGAAATGAATTCAACCCCTTATGGACAAACAACGCATTTCACAATAATGGATTAGACGCTTCTTTTGAAGATCTTGGATTGGGCGGGGTTACTGGAGATCCGCTTGATTATGGTAAATTTAAATCTCCTACATTAAGAAACTTAGCTTATACAGCACCTTATATGCACGACGGTAGGTTTGCGACTTTAGATGAGGTAATCAATCATTACAGTGAAGGACTAGTTTACTCTAACACCATTGATCCTTTGATGAAAAATATAGCTGAAGGTGGAGCACAGTTAACCGATTCAGATAAAGCAGACTTAAAAGCTTTCTTGCTTTCATTATCAGAACCTGGATTCACTACAAATCCTGCATTTTTAAATCCAAATTGATAATTATTTTATCTAGAAGCTAGGAATAATATACAACGTTAGTACTCTTAAAATAGAAAGAATAAAAAAACGCCAACCTAAGTTGACGTATTTTATTTATTACTTCAGACTGTTAAAGACTAGTTTCGAATAATCTTTCGCGGTCATAGTGACACTGCTAGGATCGATAATCTGGGTAGTTACAACACTAACAAGTTGTTTTCCCTCGGGTTCGTCTAGATTGTAAATCAAGGTTTCTAAGATATACGATTTAGAAATTTTTGTGGTACTACTACTTGGCACATAATTACCATACGTTGAATAAGAATACGGATTGTGGTAATATCCATAAAACCCTCCATAATATCCAGGATATCCCCCATAATAGGTAGTTCCTCCTGCATAATAACCTCCCGATTCTTCCGTAACCATAGACTCATTATAGTCTTTAAGGACATTCATAACGACCCCATTAAAACCTTCTTTTTCTATCAACGCCTGGACTGTTCCTGGATCAACTTTTTTGTTAGGATTGATGCTATTAAATTTTAAATAACTTTCTGTAGCCTTTAGTCCTGCTTTTCTTAGATCGTTCGCCATGGCTTCTTCGATAGCTATTCGTGCCTGTTGATTGTCAGTTCTTGCTATTACAAGAATATTTTTATCTGTCATCGTTGAAAGGTTTTCGCCTTTCCAAGAATCTAAGACTTTTACACTTGAACAACAACTTACTAATAATACGAATCCAAATAAAAGGAAGTTGTACAATGTTTTTTTCATAATAATTTTTTTTAAAATAATAATTTAATTAATCTCCCAATCTAAATACTAAACCTCCAGTAAAATTAAGTTGTAATAAGGAACCTCCAGAAGTATAAATACCTCCACCTCCAGAAGTATAATAAATTCCTCCCCATTCTAACGGAACTAACAATTGAGCTTGAAGCCTCACACCAAGTCTGTCTGTAAAAAAATATTTAGCACCACCGGTAAATCCAAACTCAAATTTTGTTCTGTTGCCCGGATCGTAATCAGAGATTCCTACGTTATTTTTATTATACTGAGGGTCAAAAATTGCGACCCCTGCCGATATCCCAGCAAAAGGACGAAATGGCTCGTCGTAATTAAAATTTTGGATAAAACCTGCTTGAATATGATGCACATTAAACTGGGTGATGTAGGTTTCGTAAGGAAAAAAATAATAATCCTTGAAATTTAAGTCTGCGTTTTGAAAAGCATAAATTAACTCAACTTGAGCACCTATTGGATTTACATCAAAATCGACAGTTACTCCAAAATGACCTGAAGATTTTAATTTCATATAGCCATCATAATAACTATATTTAGATCCTACTTGATAGCCTGCTTGAGGAGTTACTTCAATTTGTGCAAAAGCAGAAAATGACATCAACAAACAAAAAACTAAAAAAAAAAGATTTTTTGTTACTATTTTCATTGAATATAATTTTTTAAGGATTTTACTTGTTTAAAAACAAAGATATTATTTTTTATAAAAAACAACTAAATATTCATCAGGTTTGAGTTAGTTTATTTTATGTTTTCTTTTATCCAACTTAAACATTTTTTAAAGTCCTCAAATATATGCTCTTTTGTTATTAAATCAGGAATTATGTCAATACGTTCCATCATATATCTTGGCTGTTCAATAATATCGACTAACAAAACTGTTTTTCCTGCATTTACAAGATCAATAAGTATTTCTTCCATTACGTACAAACCAGTCTGATCCATATATGGCATTCGATCCATTCTAATGATAACCGTTATAGCCTTTGGTGGAATTTGTTTAGCTAATGCTTGAAAATCACTTGTAGTTCCAAAAAACAAAGGCCCTTTGATATGCTTTATAAAAATTTGTTCTTGTAAATTTTCCGGAATCCCAACTTCATCGTCCCAAGCTTCTTCTTTTAATGATTTAATTTCCGATCTCTTTGCAGAAATATCTCCAATAATCTTCATAAAAATTAAGGAGGCGATAACCAATCCAATTCCTACAGCATAAACTAGATTCCAAATAGAAGATAGCACTAAAACTAAGAGCATAATAGCTACTTCCTGCTTTGGCATATAAGGAATTGCTTTTAATCCTCTATAATCCATAACTCCTATTCCAACAGTTATCAGTATACCTGCTAGTACTGCAGCAGGAATTTTAGAGGCTACAGGACCCAGTGCCAATAAGATGATTAACAATAAAACACCTGCAATCATACCAGATAATCTAGTTTTACCTCCAGCATTAATATTTACAACCGTTCGTATCGTTGCGCCAGCACCTGGGATTCCTCCAAATAGAGCAGCTATACTATTCCCTATTCCTTGACCAATAAGTTCTTTGTTGGGTTTGTGTTTAGTTTTAGTCATATTATCTGCTACAACAGATGTCAATAATGAGTCTATTGCTCCTAACAAAGCTAAGGTTAAAGCTGTAAAAATATAGGGAGTAATACTCGCAAAACTGAAGTCGGTAAACATTTCTAATTTTGGGATAGGTAATCCACTTGGAATTTCTTCTATAGGGCGATAATCTAGACCAAAACCAATAGCAATACCACTCATTACAAATAAAGCAACTAAAGTACTTGGGACTGCTTTAGTGATTCTTTTAAAACCATAAATAATTAAAATTGTTCCTAGGGCTAGGATTAACTCTAGCCAATTGATATTATTTAGTGCAAAAGGTAAAACCTTAATAGTTCCTAAAACTCCTGAAGCTTCTTTTCCTGCCAAAGTTTTAGATTCAGTCATTATTTGTTCTAAAGATACAGCCTTACCTCGTTTTATAGTT
>SGZC01000057.1 GCA_004213605.1 Flavobacteriales bacterium | reverse complement strand
AGGGAGCAACGGTAACCGAATCAAACCCTAAATCTTCAAAAAAAGCTTTGGCATACATCCTTGATGTATTTCCAATGTCTCCACGCTTAGCATCTGCTATGGTAAATATTTCAGGATAATTATCATTAAGATAGCTAATTGTTTTTGTCAAGGATTTCCAACCCTTTAAACCGTAGGCTTCGTAAAATGCGGTGTTGGGCTTGAAGGCTACTGCTAAATGATGAGTCGCGTCAATAATTTGTTTATTAAATTCAAAAATAGGATCTTCTTTGTCCAGGAGATGTTTAGGAATTTTATCCATATCTACGTCCAATCCTATACACAAGAATGAATTCTTTAAATGAATTTGATGTGTTAATTCCTGACTCGTCATTTTAGAAAGTTTCTCCTGTTTCTTTTAACTTTTCGGTATTATTTACCAATTGTAGTTCGTCTATAATTTTTTGAATATCACCATTAATAATATTGCTTAAATCATACAATGTTAAATTAATTCTGTGATCCGTAACCCTTCCTTGAGAATAATTGTAAGTTCTAATTTTAGCACTTCGATCCCCACTAGTAACCATGGAACCTCTTTTGGCTGCATCTTCAGCTTGTTTTTTTGCCAACTCTAAATCGTATAATCTTGATCGAAGAACTTTAAAAGCTTTTTCTTTATTTTTATGTTGTGACTTTTGATCTTGACATTGAGCCACTAATCCAGTAGGCACATGTGTTAATCGAACTGCAGAGTAGGTCGTATTTACGGATTGTCCCCCAGGGCCTGACGAGCAAAAATAATCAATACGTACATCTTTCATTTCTATTTGAACATCAAACTCTTCAGCTTCCGGGAAAACCATAACTGTAGCGGCACTGGTATGAACTCTACCCTGAGTTTCGGTTTGAGGAACACGTTGAACCCGATGTACACCAGCCTCAAACTTTAACACTCCGTAGACATCTTCTCCTGTTATTTCAAACTGAATTTCTTTAAATCCACCACTGGTTCCCTCACTAAAATCTACCACACTAGTTTTCCAGCCTCTACCCTCACAATACTTAGTGTACATTCTAAAAAGATCTCCTGCAAAAATACTGGCCTCGTCCCCTCCGGTTCCTGCTCTAATTTCCATCACAGCATTTTTAGTATCTTCGGGATCCTTTGGAATTAATAAAAATTTAATTTCTTCTTCAAGAAAAGGGATTCTTTCCTTAGCTTCATCCAATTCCATTTTTGCCATTTCAACCATTTCAGGATCACTCCCATCCGAAATAATTTCTTCAGCCTCATTAATATTATCGGTTAGCGAAACATATTCTGTTCGTTTTTCCATCAAAACTCTTAAATCCTTATATTCCTTATTTAATTGAACATATCGTTTTTGATCCGTTATAATATCAGGCTGGATAATTAAATCGCTCACCTCATCAAAACGTTGTTTTACTATTTGGAGTTTTTCTAACATGAATTTCTATTCTCGGACAAATTTACAATCTTTAAAATTAATCGTTGAAATTTTTAAAGCTTTGAAAAATTAATAATGAAATTCTCCAAATTCTGATTGTATGGTTAATTTTTTTGAAGTTGAAGCTTCGACTTTACCGACTATTTTCGCGTCTACATTAAAAGATTTTGATATCGATATGATATCATCAGCTAGTTCTTGAGGTACATAAAGTTCCATTCGATGGCCCATATTAAAAACTTGATACATTTCCTTCCAGTCAGTTTTACTTTCTTCCTGAATGAGTTTAAATAAGGGGGGTAGCTCAAATAAATTATCTTTTATAACATGTAAGTTCTTTATAAAATGGAGAATTTTTGTTTGTGCGCCTCCGCTGCAGTGAACCATCCCATGTATTTCATTCTTGGTATATTTTGACAGTATTGTTTTTATGATGGGTGCGTAGGTTCTGGTTGGTGATAACACTAATTTACCTGCGTCTAAAACAGAATTAGCAACGGTATCTGTTAGTTGTTTAGATCCCGAATAAACCAACTCTTTAGGTACCTCGTGATCAAAACTTTCAGGATATTTGCTGGCTAAGTATGTATCAAAAACATCATGACGTGCCGAAGTTAGTCCGTTACTCCCCATTCCACCATTGTATTGCGATTCGTAGCTAGCTTGGCCAAAAGATGCTAGCCCTACAATTACATCTCCAGCTGTAATATTGGCATTGTCGATTACATCACTTCGCCTCATTCTAGCGGTCACAGTTGAATCTACGATGATCGTTCTAACTAAATCGCCAATATCTGCTGTTTCGCCGCCAGTAGAGTGAATCGTAACTCCAAACTTTTTTAAATCTTTTAATAATTCTTCAGAACCGTTAATAATTGCAGAAATTACTTCTCCTGGTATTTTGTTTTTATTACGTCCGATGGTTGAAGAAAGCATAATATCGTTGGTAGCTCCTACACAGAGTAAATCATCGATATTCATGATTAAAGCGTCTTGAGCGATTCCTTTCCAAACAGATAAATCTCCTGTCTCTTTCCAGTACATATAGGCTAAGGATGATTTAGTGCCAGCGCCATCTGCATGCATCACCAAACAAAAATCATTATCTCCTGTTAAAAAATCGGGGACAATTTTACAAAATGCTTGAGGAAACAAACCTTTATCCACATTTTTGATGGCATTGTGCACATCCTCCTTAGAAGCAGATACTCCTCTTTGAGCGTATCTTTTTGAAATTTCTAGACTCATTATAGACAGTTAAGCTACAAAAGTAAGCAATAAAAAAAGCCCACAAAAGTGGGCTTTAAGTATTTATTAATAATTTATTTTAGCATAACCATTTCACGGTATTTAGACAATGGCCAAATTTCATCATCTACTAATAATTCTAATTTATCACAATGATAGCGAATCTCTTCAAAGTAAGGCTTTACCTTATCACAATATGCTGCTGCACATTTTTCAGGTGAAGATATTTTATTTGCTTTTTTTCGCTCATTAATCATATCAGTAATTCCCATATTAATTTTTTCAATATGCTCAGAAATCATTTCGATTAATTTTAATTGCTCTACTGATATTTTTTTGAAAGCGCTTCCATAAATATCTTTTAATCCTTGTACATTTTGAATCAATCTATTTTGATATTTAATGGCAGTGGGAATTATATGGTTTCTGGCGATATCTCCCAAAACTCTGCCTTCAATCTGAATACGCATCGCATATTCTTCAACTTTTATTTCATAACGAGCCTCTATTTCTACTCTACTCATAATTTCGAGCTCTTCGTACAAAGCAATTGTTTTTTTGGAAACTTTAGCTTTTAATGCCTCTGGAGTACTTTTATTATTACTAAGACCTCGTTTTTTTGCTTCTTTTTCCCAGGCCTCACCATAGCCATCACCTTCGAAACGAATTCGTTTAGAATCTTTTACGTATTCTCTAAGCACATTAAAAATAGCATCGTCTTTTTTCATTTTTTTCTTATCAATTAGAGTATCTACACTTTTCTTGAATTCGATTAATTGCTTCGCAACAATCGAATTAAGTACCGTCATGGGTGTTGCACAATTCGCTGTGGAACCAACCGCCCTAAACTCAAACTTATTACCCGTAAAAGCAAAAGGAGATGTTCTATTACGATCGGTGTTATCCAGTAAAATTTCTGGTATTTTTCCAACTACATTTAATTTAAGCTCTGTTTTCTCCTCAGGCGACAATTTACCATTGGTTACTTTTTCTAACTCATCTAAAGCTTTAGTAAGTTGGGACCCAATAAAAACTGAAATAATTGCAGGTGGAGCCTCATTTGCTCCCAATCGATGATCATTATTGGCACTGGCTATAGAAGAACGCATCAATTCTTCATGTTCATTAACCGCTTTAATGGTATTAATAAAAAAGGTTAAAAACTGAAGGTTTCGTTTTGGAGTTTTGTGAGGGCTTAATAAATTGATACCTGTATTGGTACTTAATGACCAGTTATTGTGTTTACCACTCCCGTTGATTCCTTTAAACGGTTTTTCGTGAAATAATACTTTAAAATGGTGTCTCTCCGCCACTTTTTCCATAATATCCATCAATAGAGAGTTATGATCTACTGCTAGATTTGCTTCCTCAAAAATAGGGGCTAATTCAAACTGATTTGGTGCCACCTCGTTGTGACGAGTTTTAACAGGAATCCCTAATAACATACATTCGGTTTCTAAATCCCGCATGTAATCTAAAGCTCTAGTGGGTATCGAACCAAAATAATGATCATCTAACTGTTGTCCTTTTGCTGCTTCATGTCCTAATAGTGTTCTTCCAGTTAAAGTAATATCTGGTCTTGAAGCGGCTAATGCTTTGTCAATCAAAAAATATTCTTGCTCCCATCCTAGTGTTGCAATAGTTTTTGTAACATTTTTATCAAAATATTTTGCAACTGCAGTTGCAGCTGTATCCAATACTTGTAATGACCTCAATAGGGGTGTTTTATTATCTAACGCTTCCCCTGTATAAGCAACAAAAACAGTAGGAATACAAAGTGTAGTCCCATAAATAAAAGCCGGAGAGGTAGGATCCCAAGCGGTATATCCCCGCGCTTCAAAAGTATTTCTGATTCCTCCGTTTGGGAAACTTGAAGCATCTGGTTCTTGTTGAACTAACTGTCCACCGCCAAATTTTTCGATAGCCTGTCCGTCGCCTGTAGTTTCAAAAAAAGCGTCATGCTTTTCGGCTGTAGACCCTGTCAGTGGCTGAAACCAATGCGTATAATGTGTTGCTCCGTTATTAATGGCCCACTCCTTCATACCAGTAGAAATATGATCGGCTACATTACGATTAATTTTTGATCCATTTACCGTCGCATCTACAACACTATTATAAGATTCTTTGGTTAAATACTGTCGCATTGCAACTTCGTTAAATACGTTTTTACCAAATATAGTGGAGCGTCTTGCGGGCTCTTCAACGGCTACAGGTTTTCTTCTTAAGGTTTCCTTGATTGCCTGAAATCTAAGTGTGGACATAGTAAAATGTTTAAATTAATTAATATTAGAAAAAGCAAATTTAATTAATTTTTAAAACACCCCCCTATTTTTTTAATATAAATTTAAATAAATGTGTGTTTTTTTATCAACACCCCCTCAAAAAAAGATCTAAGCAATAATATATTTTATTATTAGTGGTATTTTATAAAAATCAAGACCATAAAAACAGCATAAGCAACAAAAAGAAGTATTCCTTTATACCTGGTTAATAGATACTTCTTGGGGAGTCTTGCTAGAAGATATATAGCCGTTGAAAAACCAAGCATCCATAAAATATCATTTAACAGTAATGCTACGCTGGATTCTAATATTACAATAGGCTGCACAATAGCCGTAATTCCTATAACTGAGGCGATATTGAAAATATTAGACCCTATAATGTTACCAATTAATAGTGCTTTTTCGTGTTTTAATGCCGCCACAACGGAAGCTGCTAGTTCAGGGATACTCGTGCCTATAGCAATCATCGAAACCGCTATTACACGATTACTTACTTCAAAATAGCGAGCAATACTAACTGCTCCTTTCACCAACAATTCACTACCGCCCCATAGCGAAATTCCTCCAATCAAAAACCAGAGTAAAATTTTAAAATTAGAAGCAGTCTCAGTATTTATTTTTATTTGATCTGTTACTTTTTTAGCTTTTTTATTTTTTCGTGCTTTTTGAACTAGAAACCATAAATAAGCCATTAAGGCCACTAGTAATCCAACACCCTCAGCTCTTCCAATATTATTCCCAGATTTAAGTATCAAATAAAGCGAACCCGAGAACAACATCATTACCGGCCAATTGAATTTGTAAAAATCTCTATCTAAAAACAATGGTGATATAATAGCTGTTACTCCTAAAACTAAACCAATATTAGCAATATTAGATCCAATTACATTTCCTAAAGCAATGTAAGGATACCCATCAAAGGCAGCCTGAATACTTACAAATAACTCTGGAGCTGACGTAGCAAAAGAAACCACCGTCAAACCAATAATCATTCGTGATAAATGAAACTTAAGTGAGATAGCCACAGAAGATCGTACTAAAAATTCTCCTCCTACCACAAGTAAAGTTAAACCTAACAAAACAAAAACTATATTCATAACTACTAATATTGATTGCGAAGATACTATTAAATAGAATTTCTATTGGCTGACTAGGAACTATAAATTCCCAAAAACAGCATTCTGCGGTTAATCGTTTTTAATTAATAAATATTATTTAATTTTACAAAAAAATAAATTTAGATAAATGATAAAGTACCTTTTTATTTTTTCGACACTACTGATGGCTTTTAGCTGTCAACAAAATCATTCTTCAAAAACAGAAGACAAAACAGCTAAAGAATTGACTGTTCAGGATTCTAAATCAAAAATTGATTCAACAAACGTTCAAAACATCTACATTTCTAATAAAAAAGCCTACCATAAAAAAGACTCTATATTATTCAGTGGAGTGGTAACTATTTGGCATGAAAATGGGGAATTAAGAGAGACAAACGCTTATGAGAAAGGAATTTTAGATGGTCCAAGAAGGCTATGGCATAAAAATGGAAATCTATTTCAGGAGGGAACCTATAAAGATGGACAAATAATCGGCTTGAGGAGAGTGTGGCACAAAAATGGAGTATTAAGTGATGAGGGATTTTATGTAAATGGCGTGCTAGATGGATCCAGAAAATCTTGGTATGAAAATGGAAATATTAGACGTGAGCTGACTTATAGTAATGGCAAAGTAGAAGGTATAGTAAAAAAATACAATAAAGAAGGGAAGCTAATAGAAGAAAAAACCTATATAAATGGAAAACTATCTAATTAAGTAAAAAAAAGGAAAAGATTGGTTCTCATCAACAAAATTATATTTTTTATTGTATCTTTTAACTATGCAAAAATCTATTTTTAAGACCCTCGCAAAATTTAATAAAAGGATACTTCCTAGTTTTACTAAACAACGTTTGGATTTATCGAAAGCAAAAAAATGGCAAATGGCCTTATTTGGATATCGTTTATGGGTAACAAAAAAAGCATTGGATTGAATAAAAAAAAGCAAACAGAAATGTTTGCTTTTTATAGTGTCCACGGCAGGATTACTTTGTGATCCTATAAAGCTCCGCTTTGAAAATAGCACAAACAAAAAACGCTCAAGCAAGCTTGGCGTTTTTCCCTATTGTACTATTTATTCGTGACCACGGCAGGATTCAAACCTGCAACCTCCTGAGCCGTAATCAGGTGCGCTATTCAGTTGCGCCACGTGGCCTTTTATGGGCTGCAAATATAAAAATATATTGTTGATTATCTAGTTTAATGCTAAAAAATTAAACGGTTTGCTTAAACGATTTCCGCACTTAAATCTGCTTTTAATAACTGAATACAACGAGGCTTTAATTCCTCGAACGAGCCAGTTTTAACAGTACATTTACCCTTGTAATGAACTATAATTGAACACTGCTCAGCCTGTTCAGGAGTGTGATTGCATACTCGAATTAACGTTTCTACTACATGATCGAACGTATTTACATCATCATTAAACAAAACTATTTGATACTCGTTAACTTTTAGCTCCGCTAGGCCAATCCCTTCCTGTATTTGTTCCTTAGTTACCATAAAGATGCTTGTTTACTTTGTAAATATTGCTGAAACCCAATTATTACGTTCCTTTTTATCAACGAATGTTAAGTTGAGTTTAGTACATGTAGCGGTAATTAAATCTAAATCTTCACTATAAAAACCACTTAAAAATAATCGCCCTCCTTTTTCTAAACAAGAACTATAGAATGCCATATCTTTTAGTAAAATATTTCTGTTGATATTAGCAATTATGATTTGGTATTTTTTATTTTTCAATAATGAAACATCTCCTAAAAAAGTTTGAATATTCTTACAATTGTTTCTTTCAATATTTTCAAGAGAATTTTTATAACACCAGGAGTCAATATCTATGGCATCAATTTTAGAAGCTCCCCTAAATTCAGCTAATATTGCAAGAACAGCAGTACCGCAACCCATATCTAAAACTGTTTTTTCGGAAAAATCAGTCTCCAATATGTGCTGCAGCATCATATAAGTTGTTTCGTGGTGACCAGTACCAAAAGACATTTTGGGTTCAATTACAATCTCATAATCAACATTCACTTGTGGATGAAAAGGGGCCCGAACAATACATTTTTGATCAACTTCGATTGGATGAAAATTTTTCTCCCACGCTTCATTCCAGTTAACTTGTTCAATTTCATTGGATGAATAGGTAATTTCAAATTCGTTAGAATCTAATACCTGAATACCATTCAAAATATTCTCATTCCAATCTTTTTTTTGAATGTATGCTTTTAAGCCCATGTGATTCTCTACAAAACTCTCAAAACCGACATATCCTAGTTCAGCCATTAAAATTTCATTCCCTAAGGAAAGGGGTTTTACAAAAAAACAATACTCCAAGTAAACCTGAGACATCCCTTAAAACGAATTGATAATAGCCATAAAACTTTTAGCATCGAGCGCTGCGCCACCTATAAGACCTCCATCTACGTCTAACTTACCGAATATTTCCTCCGCATTTTCAGGTTTTACACTTCCTCCATATAATATGGAGACTTTTTCTGAAGTAGTAATATCATAACGCTCACCAACCAATTTACGGATGTACGCGTGCATCTCCTGAGCTTGCTCTGGGCTTGCAGTTTGCCCTGTTCCAATGGCCCAAACTGGTTCATAAGCAAGCACTACCGATTTCCAACTTGAAGAAGGCAAATGAAAAAGTGCATTTTTAATTTGACGTTCAACTACTTTAAAATGATGATCACTATTTCTGTCATCTAACTGTTCTCCAAAACAGAAAATTATTTCCATAGATTCTTGTAATGCCTTGTCTACTTTTTGCTTTAATATCAAATCATCTTCATAAAAATATTCTCTTCGTTCACTATGGCCTAAAATAACTGTATTTACCCCTATAACTTTCAACATTTTTGCAGACACTTCGCCTGTAAAAGCTCCGCTTTCCGCATAATGCATATTTTGAGAGGCTACCCTAATCGAAGTTTCTCTTAAAAGTTTGGAGGCTTCCATAAGGTTTACAAAAGTAGGAGCTATCATGACCTCTGCATCTGACGTTTTATTTAACTCTATTAATTCTGAAATTAATGTTTTAGTGGCTGCTAAATCATTATTCATTTTCCAATTTCCTGCTACTATATTTTTTCTCATATTGTTAAGTTCTAATTTTTGGATCTAACCACCCGTAGATCAAGTCTACAAAAATATTAATAATTATAAATAAAGATGCTATTACGATGACTGCCCCCATAATAATAGGTAAATCTAAGGTGTTAAGAGCATCCACAATTTCTTTTCCCAGTCCGTTCCAGCCAAAGATAAATTCTACAAAAACAGCTCCTGCCAACATCGAAGCAAACCAACCTGAAATAGCAGATATTACCGGATTCATTGCGTTTTTTAAGGCGTGTTTTTTTATGATAGCAAACTCACTTAACCCTTTAGCTTTAGCAGTTCTAATATAATCTAAACTCATAACCTCCAATAAAGAATTACGCATTAATTGGCTCACAACTGCCAAAGGTCTTATTCCCAAAACAGTTGCAGGTAGAATTAAATTTTTCCATTGAATGTATTTACCATTCCCAAAATCATCAACTTCGTAAAGACTTCCTGTCATATTTAAACCTGTATAGTCATATAGTAAAAACCCGAATATCCAAGCAAATATAATGGCACTAAAAAAAGAGGGCACACTCATACCCAAAGTACTTATTAATTGGATTATTTTATCAATCCAACGATCCTTATAATTTGCCGAAATTATTCCTAATAAAATCCCTAATACCATCGCTATTGTTATAGATGAAATTGCAAGAATAAAAGTATTGGGTAATGTTTCAGCTATAACTGAACTTACTAATTTTCCGTTTTTTTGAAAAGAGGTTCTTAAGTAGGGAATTTTTAATACCACATTAGTATTTAAGACTGAAAACATCCGAAAACCTCTATATTTTGTTTTTGAAAAAAACGTATGATCCGATTTAGCTGCACCGTGAAACGATAGTGGTGATAAATCATTGATATAATATAGATATTGCTTTTCTATCGGTTGATCAAAACCATATTTTTTTTTGACAATAGCCACCTGTTCGGCAGTTTCATTTTGCCCTAACATCATTCTAGCTGGGTCGCCAGGCAATATATTAAACAATAAAAATATCACCGTAACCACTCCAAACAGAGTAAGAATGGCATATCCTATTTTTTGAAGTATATAACTAACCACTAGTTATTGTTTGCTACTATTAATCTCGAAGAATCATTCCAGTGTAATTTTTGGCGGATGGTTCCCTTATGTAGTTTAATTAAAGATGGATTACTCCGAACAATTGTCTTTAAGGCAGTTTCATCACAAAAGTAAAAATCAAAATTTAAATCATTTTGTCTTTTCAACTCTTGGGTGACTTCAAGACTAGAAGAGGATAATCCAATTACTTTATAATTGTTTTTGATTGCTTTGTCGGTCGCCTTCTTTATATTTTTAAAGCCATCGAGCTCGGAATTGGAAACACTGTAAACTACAACTACAATAAGGTTTTCTTCCTCTAACAATATTGAAGTAAAATCTTTTCCGTCACGCTCCATGGTAAAATC
>SGZC01000056.1 GCA_004213605.1 Flavobacteriales bacterium | reverse complement strand
AAGGTTAGAAGATTTTCAGGATAACTAAATTGAGCACCTATGGTAAGTCCGTAGGTCCAAATGAGACGTTCTGCTACGTGAACTAAGGGCAAATACGAAAATAAACGAGGTCTTTTGGGTAAATTTATTATTTTTTGGACGGTTTGAATGCTGTTTACAATATTTTCTACCGAATGGATAACACCTTTAGGATCGCCAGATGTTCCAGATGTATAAATGATGGTATGCGTATCTGATGGATTAGGAAGTTTGATAGTGATTTCTGGTATTTGTTCCGTAATAATTTTTTCCCAACTATATTCCTCTTCAATTCCATAAATTTCTACTCCAATTTTTGGAATATTTGGAATTCCTTTCTTTATAGAATTATAATCATCAAGTTTACCAAGAATAATTGCCTTTGATTCACTATGATTTAAAACTTGCTCGACGGCGCTAGCAGTTAAAGAAGTATAAATGGGAATAGAAATCAATTCAGCCATCATTATAGCTAAATCAGCCATCATCCAATGAGCGCAATTTTTCGAAAGAATTGCAACATGACTTCCTTTATCAAGTCCCATTTTTTTTAATTTAGAAGCTATTTTTCTAATTTCAAATCCAGTATCTTTATAAGAATATGTTTTTGTTTTTCCATTGATGGGTTGAATCAAAAAAGTTTGGTCTGGTATTACTTTTTCCCAGTGTAAAAAAGCTTCAAGTGGTGAAGAAAATAATGACATTGTTAAAGTTTAAAATAATAATTAATTAAGTGTTTTTTAAGAAGTAAATGTTAGACAGTTTTGATTGTCTTTTAATAATTTTGCTACTCCGATTATTCCACTTAAACCTCCTCTGAAAATAAATAGTTCAAACTGCTTTTATAATTCTACAGATTTAAGGGAGGGTGCAATTACAAGATACAAAAAACGACTAACTTATCTATTATAAATTATTAAACCTACTTATTGTAATCTAAATTAATTTGCTACTCCTTATTCAATTGTTATCTTTGCATTTCTTACAATAATAAAGAAAATTAAAGATAAAATTCAAAAAAGATTATGTTTAATAATTTAAGTGAAAAATTAGATAAAGCACTTCAAGTTTTAAAAGGTCAGGGCAGTATTACAGAAGTAAATGTAGCAGAAACTTTAAAAGAAGTAAGACGTGCTCTTTTGGATGCGGATGTCAACTTTAAAATCGCAAAACAATTTACTAAAAGTGTTAAAGAAAAGGCCCTAGGGCAAAATGTATTAACTACCATTCAGCCTGGTCAATTGATGGTGAAAATTGTTAAAGATGAGTTAACAGATCTAATGGGCGGAGATTCTGCTGGTATAAATTTAAGCGGAAATCCATCTGTAATACTTATGGCTGGATTGCAAGGGAGTGGTAAAACAACGTTTTCTGGAAAGCTAGCAAATTTCTTAAAGTCAAAAAAATCGAAAAAACCATTACTGGTTGCCTGTGATGTATATCGTCCTGCTGCGATTGATCAACTTCATGTTGTTGGAGACCAAATTGGAGTCGAGGTATTTAGCGATAAAGGGAACGATAACCCTATAGAAATTGCTAAAAATGCTCTAGAACACGCTAAACAAAATGGATTTAATGTGATTATTGTCGATACTGCTGGACGTTTAGCAGTAGATGAAGCGATGATGACTGAAATTGAAAATATCCACACTGCAATTCAACCTCATGAAACTCTTTTTGTAGTAGATTCAATGACTGGTCAAGATGCTGTAAATACCGCAAAAACATTTAATGATCGTCTGAATTTTGATGGGGTGATACTAACAAAATTAGATGGAGATACTCGAGGGGGTGCTGCAATTTCAATTAAAAGTGTAGTTAATAAACCAATAAAATTTATTGGAACTGGTGAAAAAATGGATGCGATAGATGTTTTTCATCCCTCAAGAATGTCCGACCGTATTTTGGGAATGGGTGATGTAGTATCTCTAGTTGAAAGAGCTCAAGAACAGTTTGATGAGGTGGAAGCCAGGAAACTTCAGAAAAAAATTGCAAAAAATCAATTTGGCTTTGATGATTTTTTAAAACAAATTCAGCAAGTCAAGAAAATGGGAAATATGAAAGATCTCGTTGGCATGATTCCGGGAGCTGGCAAAGCTATAAAAGATATTGATGTGAATGATGATGCTTTTAAGGGTATAGAAGCCATTATACATTCGATGACCCCCGAAGAAAGGAGTCAGCCTTCCATTATAAACGCAAGTCGAAAAAAACGTATTGGAAAAGGGAGTGGCACATCTGTTCAAGAGGTAAATCAGCTAATGAAACAATTCAACCAAATGAGTAAAATGATGAAAATGATGCAAGGTGGCGGTGGCCGAAAAATGATGCAAGCTATGAAAGGAATGAGACCATAATTAATTATAAAAAGGGAATAAAAATGATTTTATTAGACGGTAAAAAGACATCGAACGACATCAAAGATGAGATAGCTATGGCTGTCAATGAAATTAAAAAAAGAGGAGAAAAAGTTCCTCACTTAGCAGCTGTTTTAGTCGGGAATGATGGAGCTAGTCTAACCTATGTTGGTTCTAAAGTAAGAGCTTGTAAACGTGTTGGTTTTAATTCAACTTTAATTGAACTACCCGAAACAACTGCTGAAGATCATTTATTAAAAACAATAAATGATTTAAATAAAAATAAAGATGTTGACGGTTTTATTGTTCAATTACCCTTGCCAAAACATATCAATGAAGAAAAAATTCTGCTCGCTATAAATCCTAACAAAGATGTGGATGGTTTTCATCCTGAAAATTTCGGTAAAATGGCCTTAGAAATGGAAAGTTTTATTCCAGCAACGCCTTATGGCATTTTACAATTATTAGAGCGATATCATGTTGAAACTAAAGGCAAGCACACTGTTGTTATTGGAAGAAGTCATATCGTTGGAAGACCGATGAGTATTCTAATGAGTCAAAAAGGCCCTGCGGCCAATAGCACCGTAACAATAGCACACAGTCACACAAAAAATCTTAATAAAATAACCAAACAAGCAGATATTATAATTGTAGCTTTAGGGATCCCCGAGTATTTAAAAGCGGATATGGTCAAAGATGAAGTTGTAATTGTAGATGTGGGGATTAGTAGAGTTCCAGATGAATCTAAACCTAGAGGGTATGTTATAAAAGGGGACGTAGCATTTGACGAGGTAAGTAAAAAAGCATCTTTTATTACGCCTGTTCCTGGTGGCGTTGGCCCGATGACCATTGCGATGTTATTAAAAAATACCCTAATTGCAAGGGAGCGTGGGGTTAACCACTCGTAGATTTTTTAAGTATCAAGGTTACTCATTTAGTTCGTCTATTTCCCAAGAAAGCATAAAGTATTTAATTTTTGCTTCATCTGGAATATTGGTAATATCAATGACTAAATTTGGGTTATATCGAAAGTTTTCTGGCAATTCTTTTTTATCTATGTTGATAAATATATCACTCTCCTCTAAAAAGATAACGACCGTAAAAATAGTAGTTTCAATTTTTGAAATGTTATAATTTGCCTTGATGTCTTTAAATGTGCTGTTTAAATTAAGCCCTTTGTCTGTTTGATAACGGGCATCGAAAAATTGAAAACTTGAAATCAAAGCATTGGGATCATTGTTAAATATCGGCGATATGGATAATAATTTAGTTCCATTCTTCTCAAAAATCTCCACCTCTCCTTGAGTTGACAATTCATTATTACGTGAATAAAGTCTTACAATAGAATCACTAGCAAAAATAGAATCTACTTCTTTTATTTTCATGCCTCTTGATAATTTACCAACAGCAGTGTTAGATATTAAAAATGATTTTTTTTCTTCATCACACTGAATAAATAATACACTTATAAAAGCAACCAAAAATATATTTTTTAACATTATTATGTTTTTTTATAGTAGTAATAAAACCAATCAAAACTACTAAAATTGACCTTGAATTTGCCAAGATATTGAAAAAAGAAAATAAAATAATTTTGAATGATGATTTATAGAAATTAGTTAGACCATTTTAGATGTATTTTCTTTTTTTATAACAATTAAAGTCTACGATATTTAGCTTTTAATTTTTACCTTTGTCCTAATGAAAAAAGAAATTAAAAGCTTAGTAGATAAAGGAGAAATGCTCCCTTTAATGGAATCATTTTATACCATACAAGGAGAGGGGTATCATAAAGGGACAGCCGCTTATTTTATAAGAATTGGCGGTTGTGATGTTGGATGTCATTGGTGTGATGTAAAAGAAAGCTGGAACGCTGATTTGCACCCTCCTACCTCCATCGAAAAAATTGTAGCGAATGCTGCTAGATCTTCGAATACAGTGGTAGTCACTGGAGGGGAACCACTCATTTGGAATATGGAACCACTAACTCAAATGTTAGAAAAAAATAATTTAAAGATACATATAGAAACTTCCGGAGCTTATGATTTAACAGGTATTTGGGACTGGATTTGTTTGTCTCCAAAAAAAACAAAATTGCCTAAGGAGAAAATATATCATTATGCTGATGAGTTAAAAATTATCATTCACAATAAATCAGATTTTAATTTCGCAGAAGAGCAAGCAACTAAAGTCAACGATTCCTGCGTTTTATACTTACAGCCAGAATGGAGTAAGAGAGAAAAGATGATTCCTGTGATTGTAGCTTATGTAATGAAAAACCCGAGGTGGAAGGTTTCACTTCAAACCCATAAATATTTGAACATTCCTTAATTAAAGTTTTTTATTTCTTCATTCTTTAATTTTTTTAAACGTTTTTGAGCGCTTTTAATAAATATTCCATTGAGTGGGGTATTTAAAAAGCGATGATTTTCATTTTAAGGCCTTTTTAAGGCGTTTTAAGCGAGCTTTAAGATTTTAACAAATAGTTAATAAGTACCCAAAAATTGCTTTGTGCGGCTTCAAATTAAGTGAGGGAAAGAGTATATTTGTTATACATCAGTTGAGGAGGTTATTTTAACTGAATTTTAAAAATTAATAGTATTAAAACTTACACATGAGCGAAGAACAAAAAAAAGGAAATTACGGGGCAGATAGTATTCAAGCATTAGAAGGAATGGAGCATGTTCGTATGCGACCTTCTATGTATATTGGAGACGTTGGAGTAAGAGGGCTGCATCACTTGGTCTATGAAGTTGTTGATAATTCAATTGATGAAGCAATGGGAGGACATTGTGATGCTATCGATGTCATTATCAATGAAGATAATTCTATTTCTGTAAAAGATAATGGTCGTGGAATTCCAGTAGACATTCATAAAAAAGAAGGGGTCTCTGCTCTTGAAGTAGTGATGACTAAGATTGGAGCTGGAGGTAAGTTTGATAAAGATTCTTATAAAGTTTCCGGTGGACTTCATGGCGTTGGTGTTTCTGTAGTAAATGCCTTATCAAAAAAATTAAAAGCAGTTGTTCATAGAAATGGAAATATATATGAACAAGAGTATGAATTTGGAAAAACGATGTACCCAGTTAAACAAACTGGCACCACTGAATTTAGAGGAACCGTTGTCACCTTTCATCCGGATTCAGAGATATTTAAACAAACTATTGAATACAACTACGAAACACTTTCAAATAGGCTTCGTGAATTATCTTTTTTGAATAAAGGGATCACCATTTCCATCACGGATAAAAGAGAAAAAGATGAAAAAGGAGAATTTATCACTGAAACATTTAAAAGTACGGAAGGGCTTAAAGAATTTATTCGTTTTCTAGACGATACGCGGGAGCCAATCATTGGGCATGTCATCTCAATGGAAGGAGAGAAAAAAGAGATTCCTGTCGAGGTAGCAATGATTTACAATACATCCTACAGTGAAAATTTACATTCATATGTAAATAATATCAATACCCATGAAGGTGGTACACACTTATCAGGTTTTAGGAGAGGACTTACTAACACATTAAAAAAATATGCGGACTCCTCTGGAATGTTAGACAAGCTAAAATTTGATATTGCAGGAGATGATTTTAGAGAAGGTCTTACCGCAATTATCTCGGTCAAAGTAGCTGAGCCTCAGTTCGAAGGTCAGACAAAAACAAAACTTGGAAATAGAGAGGTTACCTCCGCTGTGAGTCAGGCTGTTTCTGAAATGTTAGAGAATTATCTTGAGGAAAACCCCAACGATGCAAAAACTATTGTGCAAAAAGTAATTCTTGCCGCACAAGCAAGACACGCCGCCAGAAAAGCTCGTGAAATGGTTCAGCGAAAAACAGTGATGGGAGGTATGGGATTGCCCGGTAAACTTTCCGATTGCTCTGAGCAAGATCCAGAAAAATGTGAGGTATTTTTGGTTGAGGGGGATTCGGCAGGTGGAACAGCTAAACAAGGTCGAGACCGAAATTTTCAAGCAATTTTGCCATTGAGGGGTAAAATTTTGAATGTTGAAAAAGCGATGCAGCATAAAGTATTTGAAAATGAAGAAATTAGAAATATTTTTACAGCTCTTGGTGTTTCAATTGGAACCGAGGAGGATAGCAAGGCTTTAAATCTTGAAAAATTACGGTACCATAAAATAGTAATTATGTGTGATGCCGACGTAGACGGTAGCCATATTTCGACACTTATTTTAACCTTCTTCTTTAGGTACATGAAAGATTTAATTGAGGCTGGTCATGTTTTTATTGCAACCCCACCTCTTTATCTAGTAAGAAAAGGAGCTAAAAAGAAATATGCTTGGTCTGATGAAGAAAGAGATGAGATACAAAAAGAGTTTGGAGAGGGTTGTAAAATTCAACGTTACAAAGGTCTTGGAGAAATGAATGCTGAACAGCTATGGGATACGACTATGAAACCTTCTGATAGAACCTTACGCCAAGTGGTTATCGATAGTGGAGTTGAAGCAGATAGAGTATTTTCAATGTTAATGGGAGATGAGGTTCCGCCGCGTAGAGAATTCATTGAAAAGAATGCAGTTTATGCAAATATTGACGCGTAATCATTCTGTAAAATTATTTTTTATATTCCTGACACTTATAACGTCATCTGTCAAATCTCAGATAGATGTTACAGATGCCGTTAACGATATGTTGTACATATCTAGTAAATATGTTTCTTCTGCTGCAAGTGCTTCTGTTTATCAGTCTTCCTCTTCTTGGTTTAGTTCTGCTGAAAGTATTGGTAAATTTAAACTAGATGTATCATTCCATGTTAACATATTACCGATTCCAAACAAGCAAAAAACTTTTCTAATCAATAATAATGAATTGTCAACGATGGAGCTTAGAGGGTCTCAAACGGCCAAAATTCCTTCAGCTTTAGGCGGGCATACAGAAACTTTTTTTGATTTCGATATCGACGGAGAGGCTTACGAATGGCAGGCTTTTGAAGGAGTTAAACAAGATGTGGTGGCGCATCCCTACATGCAAGCAAGTGTTGGTTTATGGAAAGAGACCGATGTAACGTTACGGTATTCTCCAAAAGTTACAATTAATACCTCCAGCTACGATATTTTTGGAGCAGCAATAAAGCATACCTTAAGTCAGTATTTTAGAAAAGAAGTTACAGATTCTGATCCTATTGAGTTAGCTGTATTAGCATCTTATTCTGTATTTAATCTAAATTTATTTTTTGATGAGGTAGCCATAGAGCCTATTGATCCAAAACCTGATAGTGTTCCACTTACCACAATAAATTCTATGATAATTGATGCTAACTCTTTATTGTTTCAAATAGTTGCATCAAAAAAGCTTCATAAACTAGAATTTACAGGTTCTTTAGCTTATACTTATAACAAGTTTAATTATAAATTGGGTGGCTATGAAGGATTGTTTTTAGATGTGTTTAATGAATTGCTGTCCTTTTTAGATGAGAGCAAAACAGCCTTTAAAGGTGACATTGGAGTCAATTACTATTTTAATAAGTTTTATGTTTCTTCTATGCTATCTTTAGGGAAATTTCCTAATATTAACTTAGCGTTGCATTATAAATTTTTCTAAAAAACACCGTACTTTTTTTTATCTTTTGATTCAAAAATTTACGCAAATAGTGTAACTTTGTAACTTCCTAACTAAGGAACAAGATTACTTTAATAAAATAAAAATTATGAAAATTACAATTGTTGGAGCTGGAGCTGTTGGCGCTAGTTGTGCTGAGTACATCGCTATTAAAAATTTTGCAAGTGAAGTAGTGATTTTAGATATCAAAGAAGGTTTTGCTGAAGGAAAAGCAATGGATTTGATGCAAACTGCGTCACTCAATGGATTTGACACAAAAATAGTAGGGGTAACAAACGATTATTCTAAGACAGCAGGAAGTGATGTTGTTGTTATAACCAGTGGTGTGCCACGTAAGCCAGGAATGACTCGAGAGCAATTAATTGGTATCAATGCAGGCATTGTAACCGCTGTTTCTTCAAGTTTGATTGAGCACTCACCAGAAGCTATCATGATTGTAGTAAGTAATCCAATGGATACGATGACTTATTTAGTTCATAAAACTGCTGGACTGCCAAAAAATAGAATTATTGGAATGGGTGGTGCTTTGGATAGTGCCCGATTTAAATATCGGTTAGCTGAAGCTCTTGGAGCTCCAATTAGTGATGTTGACGGAATGGTAATCGGTGGTCATAGTGATGTTGGGATGGTTCCTTTAACAAGAATGGCAACTAGAAATAGTATCCCTGTTAGTAAATTTATTTCGAAAGAAAGATTACATCAAGTGATGGAAGATACAAAAGTAGGTGGCGGTACGTTGACTAAACTGCTTGGAACCTCTGCTTGGTATGCCCCTGGAGCTGCGGTGTCAGGGTTGGTACAAGCAATTGTATGCGATCAGAAAAAAATATTTCCGTGTTCAACACTTTTAGAGGGCGAATATGGGCTTGAAGATATTTGTATTGGTGTTCCTGTTGTTTTAGGTAAAAATGGAATTGAAGAAATAGTTCAATTAGATTTAACCGATGCTGAAAGTGAACATTTAAATACGAG
Organism: Flavobacteriales bacterium; assembly: GCA_004213605.1. Taxonomy (GTDB): domain Bacteria; phylum Bacteroidota; class Bacteroidia; order Flavobacteriales; family Flavobacteriaceae; genus Marifrigoribacter. The sequence continues at coordinate 1,875 of SGZC01000056.1, read as the reverse complement.
CGCTGAAGGAGTTCGAAAAACAAATGGCTTATTAGAACTATAAGCTAGTTTAAGATAATATTATTTTATAAAGACTGTAGCGATACAGTCTTTATTTTTTATATTTGACTCATGAGTACAAAATTCTTTTTTGGTTTTTTAATAAGTATGGTTAGCCTGCTAGGATTAAGTCTTCAGCAACCTTCCAATACGCATCAAGAAATCATTATAAGTTTTAGTGATGCTAAAGAAATAACGCTTGAAACTCAAAACAATACCATTGCAATAATTAAAAAACAGTTGCAAAAAATAGGGGTTAATTACTTCTGGGTTCAAAAAGACGATCAGGGACGTTTAAAAATTTCTTATTTCAGTTCCGTAGATACCGCATTCATAAAAAAAGTACTTAATCAAGAAAATCATTTTGCAGTGCGTTATTTGTCTAATTTGTACAATAACCAACCTGTAGATCCTTCAGACACGAATAGCTTAAACTATTATATTGACGTGTTTGAAATTCCTAAAACTTTTGAAAATTCATCCGAAGATAGTGGCTTAGTGATACAGTTATTATCAAATACTGATCGTTTATTCAAGCAAAATCTTTATGATCACTATTCAAGTATAGTCAATGAAGACTCTTCTTTAGCTCAAAAATTTAAATCAACGTTTTATTCAAAAAAAACAATTGAAGTTAATGTAAGGTCCTGTAAAATTCCTCAAGTACGAGCGGGCCCTTTTTCTTACCTTTCCTAAGAGACTAAAAATCATAAAAGATTAAAGTCGTAATCATAAGTTTAATAAATAAAAAAATAATTGTCAGATTAGGGCGTAAATTCTATATTTGCTCGTTTTAAAAAATTTGACACAAAAAAAATAACAATGCAAAATAAAGGATTAATTAAAGTATTTGCGATTCTATTTGGTTTGGTAAGTTTATATCAATTATCATTTACTTATATCTCAAATAACGTAGAAGAAGATGCAAAGACATTTGCAACTGCAAAATACACTGCTAACGAACCTGATAAAAGAAATTCAGCACAAGCTAGTTATTTAGATTCTATTGGTAATATTCCAGTAGTATCCCTAGGCCCAATTCAAATAAATTACAATACTGCTAAAGGAAAAGAATTAAATAAAGGGCTCGATTTAAAAGGAGGAATTAACGTAATTCTTCAAGTTTCAGTAAAAGATATCTTAAAGGGTTTAGCTAACAATACCAAAGACGCAGCCTTTAATCAGGCGTTAAACGATGCTTTTGTTCTTCAAAAAGAATCCCAAGACACCTATCTAGAGTCCTTTTTTCAGGCTTTTGAGGCGCTCCCAGGAGAAAATCTATTAGCATCACCCGATATATTTTTTAATAAAAATTTAGAAGATGACATCAATGCATCAATGTCCAACAAGGACGTATATCCTGTAATTGAAAGAAAAATTGATGAATCCATAACAGCTGCTTTTGAAGTACTAAGAAAACGTATTGATAAGTTTGGAGTTACACAACCAAATATTCAGCGAATAGGTAAATCTGCACGTATTTTAGTTGAATTGCCTGGTGCTAAAGATGTTGAACGTGTTAAAAAATTATTACAAAGTACTGCTCAATTAGAATTTTGGGGAGTCTACAAAATTGACGAATTACAAGGTTTTATCATAGCCGCAGATGCCAAATTAGCAGAACTAGTTAAAGTAAATGATACAGAAGTCGAAGAGTCGACACCAGAGGCTGCCGAGGAAGAAGACAGTATTGTAGACGATTTGATTGGAGGTGAAGACGTCAATGATTCTATTGCAGATGCTTCAAAAGAAAGACCACTGCTCAGTAAAATGTTGTATCCTGGCCAAACAGGAAGGCCTGAACTAGGGACCTTTATGTTGAAGGATACCGCTGCA
>SGZC01000055.1 GCA_004213605.1 Flavobacteriales bacterium | reverse complement strand
TTTTAATTTTTTTAATTGAATACTCAGATTCCCTTGAGTTGATTCCGTAATTTTTTTTAAATAATTAAAATCACATTCACTAACACTAATTAATGTGGAAATTATTTTTAACCTTATTGGGTTAAGTAATAATTTATCAATTGACTTATTCATTGACTTTAGAAAAATATAGACTTATCCCAGGAACTAATATTCCTAATGATACTCCAATTATGTTTACGATTAAAAAATTAATATTGGGATTAAAATTTATATAGACTGTAAATAACATTAATAATATTCCACCAATAACTATAGGTTTAAATTTAATGATTATACCAGTAGTAATAAGGGTTGTACTTAACAAAAATAAAATTTCTGGAACTGGGTTATTAATACCATTTAATAATGACATTACGACCATAACCAACCATGATAAATTAAAAATCCCCCAAATAATTTTTATAACTCTATTTAGATAGGTTTCATATCCAAGAACTTTTCTAATTTTTATGTTGTATACAATAGTAAAAATCATCCCTAAAACTGGTAATATAGTCCAAAATAGTAATGAAGAGTATTCTGTATACTGAATAAAATGTGGAATTGAATAATGTATTAAACTCATTACAACTATCAAGCTCCCCCAAAATATAAAATTCACACTAAGTGGTTTTAAGTTCTCTTTCGTACTATTAATTACTTTACTTATAACTTCTATTTGTTCTTCTTTAGATTTCATTTGATTGAATTTGGTTTAATTTTAAACAAATATAAACTAGTTTAATAAATAAACCAAATTATTTAAAAATTGTTATTTATAGAAACATCACCAACCTTAATAAAATATTTTCTGTTGATTCTTTCCTCTCCAATCTTGCCTTTTTTATAAATAGAGTGAATATGATTGTTCTGAAAAGTACTTCCTCGAGGTGTTTTTAACCCTTCTTCATTAAAGATTTGAGATATCTTTCTATACCCTGTAGGGGTTACAACTTTGAACAAATAACCTTACTCCACTGTGACAGCTTTTGCTAAATTTCTAGGCTGGTCTACGTTTCTTTCTAACATTAAAGCAATATGATACGACAGTAACTGTAGTGGAATTGTTGTTACTAGCGGTGATAAAGTTTCTGGAGTATTAGGAACTTCCATTATATAATCTGCCAACTCTTTTACAACAGTATCACCTTGAGTAACCACTGCAATAATTTTACCTTTTCTGGACTTGATTTCCTGAATATTACTCACTACTTTTTCGTAATGGTTACTATTAACGGCTATTACAACTATTGGCATTTGCTCATCAATCAGGGCAATAGGACCATGCTTCATCTCTGCAGCTGGATAACCCTCAGCGTGGATATAAGATATTTCCTTTAATTTTAATGCGCCCTCCAAGGCAACTGGAAAATTATAGCCCCTACCTAGGTATAAAAAATTAGTAGCATCTTTAAATAGTTCTGCAATCTCTTCAATATCCTTGTTTTTTTTCAAGGCCATTTCCACGTTTGACGGAATTAATTCCAATTCCCTTAGGTGTAAGCGATAATCACTTTGGGAAATCGTCCCTTTTACTTTTGCTAATTTTAGCGCAATCATTGTCAAGACGGTTATTTGAGTCGTAAACGCTTTGGTAGATGCCACTCCAATTTCCGGGCCAGCATGGGTATAGGTGCCACTATCTGCTGCTCTTGATATGGTCGAACCTACTACATTACATATTCCATAAACAAAAGCTCCTTTTTCTTTAGCAAGTTTAATTGCAGCAAGTGTATCTGCAGTTTCTCCACTTTGAGAAATTGCGATGACCACGTCTTTATCGGTAATGACTGGATTTCTGTATCGAAACTCTGAGGCATATTCAACCTCTACTGGAATTCTAGCCCAATCCTCAAAAATATATTCGGCAACCAATCCTGCATGCCACGAAGTACCACAAGCTACAATAATAATTCTGTCTGCATTGGTAAATTTTTCAATATGATTTTCAAGCCCTCCTAGCCTGATAATCCCTTGATTAGCAAGCAATCTGCCTCTATAAGTATCTCTAATGACAGAAGGCTGTTCATAAATCTCTTTCAACATAAAGTGATCATAACCACCTTTTTCGATTTGCTCTAGATTTAATTTTAACTTTTGAACGTACGGAGCGACACTACTATCATCTTTAACTTTTCTGATGTTTACATCTTTACCTAGACGAATAATTGCCATTTCTTCGTCTTCAAGATAGATTGCATTTTTAGTAAATTCAATAAAAGGACTGGCATCACTAGCTACAAAAAATTCGTTTTCTCCAATTCCTATCGCTAACGGACTTCCTAATTTAGCCACTACAATTTCATCCGGCTTATTTTTGTCAAACAGAGCAATTGCATAGGCCCCAACCACTTCATTTAAAGCAATTTGTAAGGCTTGTCCTAATTTAACATTTTGATTTATTTTAACCTCTTCGATAAGGTTTACCAGTACTTCTGTATCCGTATCTGAATAAAATGTATAACCTCTCTCAATTAATTCTTTTTTGATTGCGGCATAATTTTCAATGATCCCATTGTGAATGATCACCAAGTCACCACTGTTCGAATAATGCGGATGCGAATTTTTATCGTTTGGGACTCCATGTGTTGCCCAACGAGTATGACCAATTCCTAATTTACCCTTTATAGGTGTTTGATTGGAAAATTTTTCTTCTAGGTCTGCAACTTTTCCTTTTGTTTTACACAATTGGATGTTCGTACCGTCATACAATGCAATTCCAGCACTATCATAACCCCTGTATTCTAATCTTTTTAAACCATTAAGAATTATAGGGTAGGCATCTCTATTTCCAATATAGCCAACTATTCCGCACATAGGTTTTAATTTGGTTCTGTGTAATAAATTTCTAAGACTAGTTTTTTGTCTTCATTTAGGGTATTATTTCCATAAAGAACGGTTCCTTCGTGTGAAATCACACTGCTTCTTTGAACGGTTTTAATGGTGGGAAGTTCTTGATTGGGATTCAATAGAGTATCCAGCTTTTGAAACCCATTCAACAATACATTTTGGGAGGTCATTAAACCCAGTGATACATTTGTTGAGTCTTTATTGATTAAATTACTTATGTGATGGGTCAAGTTCATCGTATATGAAACTCCATTATTATCGGTATCTCTTTCTATTTTTCCTAAGTGGTTGGTAATAGCGTCTTCCGGTAGATTACTCGAAGTTGGATCTAGAAAATAATCTGCCAATACAGTGCTATTATTAATGTTATAAATTGAAATCCTTTCGGGCTCGATATTTCCTCCGGTTACCTTATTTTGGTCAATATAAAATTTTAATCTTGCATCATCGATAATCCATTCTTGATCACGAAGGACCTCTAACTCGTCGGCAACACCGTTAGAATCAACATCTTCTCCAAATAAATTTATAACAGTCATAATTCCGTCACCTCCTCTAAGATATAGGGTTTCATCTCCTTCTAGGGTATTGGGGTTGGCAATAGCAGCAGCAATCTCTGGAGTTAGTTCATTATCAAAAACATTGAGATTTATTCCGCCAAATCTTAGAATATAATTATTATAAATGGTATCGATAACAGCATTACCATCGTCATCTAAAACAGGATCACCAGAACTATCCACATCTGCTCTTAAAAAATTGTAATAAAGTGTGATGGTTGCAAGTTCAGGATTGAATATCAACAAATTACCATCCTCTGTGTCTGAATTTACCTTAAAATAAAGACCTCTGAAATAATCCTTAAAATTATTGTCATTACTTAATTCAGGAGCTCCTTCTTTATCTAGTATCTTTTCTTGAAAATAATCATTTGATAAGGCCACTCTTATACCAGGGGCGATGATGGTGGTATCAATTTGAGTTGATCCATCAGTACTCGTATCCCGGTTAATAATTTCGTATCCTTCTGGACTGGGAACAAAATCTGTAATTTCAGTAACCAATTCATTTTGCAAAAGATTTGCTTCAAATAAGTCTGCTTGGTTAGAATAATATAATTGTGGGTCTTGGAAGTTGGAGTTTGGATCTAAATCTCGCAAAAAATAATTAGATTCATTGATGCTAATATTTATAGGGCTAGCGCCATAAACAGAATCTAATGTGTAGGAAGTTACTCCATCTTCCGTTGTATTTTGATTGTAGTAAGGGATGTATAACATGACACTATCCAAAGTAATCTCGTGCCCTATAGAATCTCCAAAAATAACATTAGGTGTTTCCATTTGTAATTGAGTTAAAAAACTTATCGAGGATTTCCCAAATGTTCCATCGTTAAAAACTCCCAATTGGCTTACCGGTATAATATTAGTTTGAACTGGCGCTAATTTTCTGCTGTATGCAACAACGGTTTTGGTATTATCTAATTGAGATAAAAGACTTCCATCACCTATTATATCACTCCCAATTGTATTAAAGTCTTCTTGACATGAAACTATAGAAATTATAAAAAAAAGAATTGCCGCTACTTTGGGCATAATAGTACGTGTGTTCATAAAAAAATTAATAAATAAAATAATTACGAAAGAACTTCTGTGAGGTAAAAATCTAAATAAGCAGAGGAAAATTCTTCCTTTTTATGATATTTTAACATCGGCATTTCAAGTTCTTTAAGATAATTGCTCAATTCTTCAGGTAATTCCTCAGAACCAGAAATAATAGCGTCAGAATTTTTGATAGCTAACTTCATCATATTGATGTAATCAGGCTCTTCTAACTCTTGAATATGATCTTTTTCAATACCATCAAACATTATTTTATCAGTCACTTTTGCATCTAGTTGTCCTTTAAAACCTTGATTGTATACAGAAGTGACTATTTTACTATTCTCAAATAACGGCTCTTTATGATAGTGTTTTTTTAAGTATAAAGGTAAAAAAGAAGCAAGCCATCCATGAACATGAATAATGTCGGGCGACCAATTTAATTTTTTAACTGTTTCAATAACTCCTTTAGCAAAAAATATAGCTCTTTCGTCATTATCTGAGAAAAAATTACCATTTTCATCCGCATAAGTAGCTTTTCTTTTGAAATAATCTTCGTTATCAATAAAGTAAACTTGCATTCGTTCTTTTGGAATGGAAGCAACCTTGATTATTAAAGGGACATCCATATCATTTATGACTAAGTTCATTCCAGACAGTCTAATTACTTCATGCAATTGGTGCCTCCGTTCATTGATATTACCAAAGCGAGGCATAAATATTCTAATTTGCCCTTTATTACTTTTAACCATTCGAGGTGCTTCAAACGACATTGAAGAAATCTCGGTCTCAGGCAAATAGGGAATTACTTCTGAAGAGACATATAAGATTCTTTTATCTTTCATATATAGTTTTTTCGTAGTCCATAAAAGATGCAAAATTACGAAAATTTATGCAGACTAACTTTAATATATTATTTTTACTGCTTTAATATTTTCCTAAATGAAAATACACAATTCAAAAGCCTCCTTAAAGAGCACCCTTTTGCCTCTCAAAAATAATAACAAGAGTATTGGCTTCGTCCCTACTATGGGTGCACTCCACAAAGGGCATTTATCGCTTGTTAAACAAGCTTTTAAAGAAAATGATTGGGTTGTCGTTAGTATTTTTGTAAATCCAACTCAGTTTGACGATCCGGCAGATTTGAAAAAATATCCAAAGACCCTAGATAATGACCTATTACTTTTAAATAGTGTATCAGAAAAAATTATTGTTTTTTCACCGGAGGCATCGGAGTTATACCACCAAAATATTAGCTCCAAAAAATATCATTTCTCTGGTATTGAAAAGGAAATGGAGGGTAAACATCGAACGGGTCATTTTGATGGTGTTGGGACTGTTTTAAATTTATTGTTTGATGCGGTAACTCCGGATAAGGCGTATTTTGGCGAAAAAGACTTTCAGCAATTACAAATTGTAAAAGAGTTGGTGATTCTTGACCATATTCCCGTAAAAATAGTAGGCTGTCCGATTATCAGAGAAAAAAATGGACTTGCAATGAGTTCAAGAAATAAACAGCTCTCCCAAAAAGAATTTTCAGAAGCTGCTCTAATATGTAAATTATTGACCACCGTAAAAGAAAAATTTCATAATTTAAGTATTGCAAAACTAAATCAACTTGTCGAAGAAGAATTTAAAAAAAATGATTTTTTTACCTTGGAATATTTTGAAATTGCAAATTCAGCGACTTTAAAAACACATCCTAATAAATTAAAAAATGTAAAATACAGAGCATTCATTGCATGCTTTATTGGAGGTGTTCGTCTTATAGATAATATAGCATTAAATTAATATCTTTACCCCATGCAAATACACGTAGTAAAATCTAAAATACACAGGGTCAAAGTAACTAGTGCCGATCTCAATTATATAGGAAGTATTACCATTGACGAAGACTTAATGGATGCAGCGAATATTGTACAAGGCGAAAAGATCCAAATTGTCAATAATAATAATGGTGAACGCCTAGAAACCTATGCCATTCCAGGACCACGAAATAGCGGAGAAATAACATTGAATGGTGCCGCAGCAAGAAAAGTTGCCCCTGGAGATGTTCTAATATTAATCACGTATGCCATGATGGATATTGGAGATGCGAAAAAATTTAAACCTTCACTAGTCTTTCCTAATGAAGAAAATAACTTATTGAAGTAATTTGAATAAGTCTTTAGCCACATTTTTAAAAATTGCTATACCCTTAGGGCTTGGTTCTTTTTTAATTTATTACTCTTATTCAAAATTTACAACCAATCAGTTAGAAGAGATCTCTTCTTATTTTAAGGAGACGAATTATACCGTGATACTTTTTTCAGTTCTATTTGGAATATTTAGTCATGTGTCGAGAGCATACCGTTGGAACTTCATGTTAGAACCTCTGGGTTATAAACCAAAAGTTTTAAATAATTTTATGGCAGTCTATGTGGCTTATATCATGAACATCTTCATTCCAAGAAGTGGAGAAGTATCAAGGGCGGTCGTTATAAATAAATACGAGAGAGTCCCCTTCGATAAAGCTTTTGGGACCATCATCACTGAAAGAGTCATCGACATGTTGATTCTATTTGGTTTTACAGCGATCGCTTTTATGCTTCAATTCGAAAAACTATCTCAATATTTAACAAATGTTCTTCCTGTGTATACGATTTACAAATTGATTGGCCTTTTGGTACTACTAAGTATACTACTCCTGCTTTTTTTTAAATTTTCAAAATCACCGATAATAAAAAAGATTCTTGATTTTTTCTCGGGTTTGAAAGAGGGTATTCTTAGCGTTCTTAAAATGAATAAAAAAGGACTTTATATTTTTCATTCTTTTCTTATTTGGGGCTTATACCTATTATCTTTCTATATTGCAACTTTTGCTTTGAAAGAAACAGCAGGTATTAGTTTTTCTACCCTAATCATCACCTTTGTCATAGGAAGTTTTTCGTTTGCTTTTACCAATAGTGGTTTTGGCACTTATCCTTTTTTTGTAGCTAGCATTCTTGCGATATTTAGCATTCCTGAGACAGTTGGAACCGCTTTTGGATGGATTGTTTGGACAACCAGCATCGCCTCTATAGTTTTGTTTGGGGGATTATCTTTTTTAATACTACCGTTGTACAATAAAAATAAATAATTTTTACTTCTTGAAAAATATATGATTTGTAAAAATCGTTATCTTTCAACAATAATTTATTTTTTATGAAAAAAATAGGGCTTCTGTTCATTTGCATATTTTTTGGTTTAGAGACTTACTCACAATCTCAAATTATGTATGAAGAGTTTCAATCATATAAACTTAATGAATACAGAAAATTAAAAATTCAACTGCCACGAGATTACGATACTAATACCGAAAAAGTATATCCAATAATAATCGTATTGGATGCTAATTATCTATTCGAGCCAGTTGCAGGGAACGTTGATTACTTTAGTTATTGGGAAGACATGCCAGAATCTATTGTTGTTGGCATTATGCAAGGAGAAAGCCGCTACGATGATTGTAATTATGACAATACTAATTTTATGCCTGCTGGAACTGGAGCTGATTTTTTTGAATTTATTGGCCTAGAATTAATTCCTTACATTGATAATAATTATAGAACCGCGAAATTTACCATTGCAGTAGGACATGATTTTACGGCTAATTTCATCAACTATTTTCTTTTTAAAGATCCTCCCATGTTCAATGGATACATCAACTTAAGTCCTGACTTGGCTCCCTATATGGATGAACGTCTTCCAGAGCGAATCCCGCAAATTCAAACGAAAACATTTTATTACTTAGCAACTGGATCTGATGATGTTAAAGATTTGAGAGAGATCTCAGAGATGTTAGACATTTCATTAAAAGGATTAAAAAGTGATAACTTCAATTATACTTTTGACAATTTTCAGGGAGCTACCCATTACTCCCTAGTTGCTAGAGCTATACCATCTGCTTTAGAAAAAATGTTTTCGGTTTATCGTCCAATCAGTAGAGAAGAATACCAAGAGGTAATCTTGAAACTAAAGACTCCAATTTCCCAATATCTTATTGATAAGTACACCATCATAAAAGATTTATTTGGGTTGACCAATGCTATTCGAGAAAACGATTATATCGCAACATTAAAAGCTGCTGAAAAAAGAAAACAATGGGAATCCTTGCGAGAAATTGCAACAATGGCCAATAAACAATATCCCGATTCTGTCCTAGGCTATTATTATCTAGCGCGTTATTATGAGGAAATTGGAGAACCTAAAAAAGCAATGCGTATCTATCAAGGGTCGTATGATAAAGAGGAGGTGGACTTTATTACCATAGACGTAATGTTAGATAGGGCGGATAAAATTAAAGAAGACTTCGGATATTAATGGCTAAAGTAAAAACTACCTTTTTCTGTCAAAATTGCGGTACTTCCTTTGCGAAATGGCAAGGACAATGTACGGCTTGTAAAGAGTGGAATACGATTGCTGAAGAAGTGATTCAAAAAGCAGAAAAAGTAAGCTGGAAAGTTTCTGAAACCAAATCGAAAAGAGTTTCGAAGTCTCAAAAAGTAAAAGATATCTCCACTACTTCTGAAGCGAGACTCAACACTAAAAACAACGAATTAAATAGAGTATTGGGTGGCGGGATTGTTCCCGGTTCATTAACCTTATTAGGGGGAGAGCCCGGAATTGGCAAAAGTACTTTAATGCTTCAGATAGCCTTACAATTGCCCTATAAAACACTCTATGTTTCGGGTGAAGAAAGTGCGCAACAGATAAAAATGAGAGCGGAGAGAATTCATCCAGATTCTGAAAACTGCCATATTTTAACCGAAACCAAAACACAAAATATCTTTTCTCAAATAGCAGAATTGAACCCTGATATTGTGGTGATTGATTCCATACAAACACTGCATACCGATTATATTGAAAGCAGTCCCGGAAGCATTTCGCAAATAAGAGAAACGACTACAGAGCTCATCAAATTTGCTAAAGAAACTCATACCCCTGTTATTTTAATTGGTCATATCACCAAAGATGGAACTATTGCTGGACCAAAAATATTGGAGCATATGGTCGATACCGTTTTGCAGTTTGAAGGTGACCGAAACCACGTATATCGTATTTTACGTTCTCAAAAAAACCGATTTGGATCTACCAAAGAACTGGGAATTTACGAAATGCAAGGAAACGGATTGCGAGAAGTTAACAATCCATCAGAGATCCTCATTTCAAAAAATGAAGAAGACCTTAGCGGAACTGCTATTGCTGCTACTCTAGAAGGCATGCGGCCTCTAATGATTGAGATCCAAGCACTCGTTAGCACAGCAGTTTATGGGACCCCTCAACGTAGTGCTACTGGTTATAATGCCAAGCGACTCAATATGTTATTGGCAGTTCTTGAAAAACGAGCTGGTTTTAAACTAGGAGCTAAAGATGTATTTTTAAATGTTACAGGAGGAATTACAGTAGATGACCCAGCTATCGATTTAGCTGTAGTTGCCGCTGTATTGTCTTCTAATATTGATATATCGATCGATAAATCGATGTGTTTTGCCGCCGAGATTGGTTTGGCAGGAGAAGTACGTCCCGTTACCAGAGTGGAGCAACGTATTACCGAAGCAGAGAAATTAGGTTTTAAATCTGTCGTTATCTCTAAATACTGTAAAATTCCAAAAAACAATTATCACATTAACATCATAAAAGTGGCGAAGGTCCATGATGTCGTAAAACATCTTTTTGGATAGATTAATTAAGGAGCGGGGTTTGGAATTTGTGTGTGCACCGCATTAATTTCTGCAATAATTTCATCCGATAAATGTAGATGGATACTATCGATGTTTTCTTTTAATTGATCCATAGTAGTAGCTCCAATAATATTGGAAGTCATAAAGGGTTGCTGGGTTACAAAAGCCAAGGCCATTTGGGTTAGGCTTATCCCATGTTTTTTTGCAATATCATTATATAGCATCGTTGCCTTATTAGACTGCTCACTACTGTAGCGACTGTAGTTTGGAAAGAGTGTTACTCGTGCATTTTCAGGTTTCTTATTGTTTAAATATTTACCGGCCAGCACCCCAAAAGCCAAAGGTGAATAGGCCAAATAACCCACTTCTTCTCGCAGCAAAACCTCAGACAAACCAATTTCATCTCGTCGATTTAAAAGATTATAAGCATTTTGTACGGTAATCATTTTTTTAGCTCCTTTTTTGGCTTCTTCGCAATAACGCATCAAACCCCAAGGTGTTTCGTTAGACAATCCTATTTGTCTAATCTTCCCTTCTTTTACAAACGATTCTAGGGCTTCTAAAACCTGAGCGATATTGTCTTCCCATTGGGCATTATGAGTATAGTCTCTTACTCCAAAAACATTTACTCCACGTTCTGGCCAATGCAATTGGTATAGGTCTAAATAATCGGTTTGTAATCGTTTTAAACTTTTAGTCAAAGCATCGTTTAAGGCTTCTTTACTAAAATTTAAATTTTTACGAATGTGCTCAAAAAAACGAAGTGGTCCCGTAATTTTTGATGCCAACACCACTTGATCTCTGTTGTTATTTTTTGCTAACCACGTACCAATAATA
>SGZC01000054.1 GCA_004213605.1 Flavobacteriales bacterium | reverse complement strand
AAAATCACCTATGTTAAAATAAATTTTATCTTTTGATCCATTTCCAGCTAAATAAATATCAGGTAAACCATCATTATTTAAATCACCTAAAGCGACTCCACCGCCATTATAAATTTGTGGATAGGACTTATGGTTTTTGAATTCTGTTTCCTTAATGGTATTCACAAAGTCAATACCGGTTTTATTATTATCTACTAGGGTTAAATAAGTTTCGTTGGTATTGTTTGGATTTAACTTTGTAGTTGTAGCTCTTTTTAAATCTTTTACTTTTAATACGTTAGTTAGCGTACTTTCATTTTTTTCTGATTCAGATTTACAAGCAATTAACAAGGTAATTGTCAAAAAGATAATAGATAGATATTTCATGATAATTATTTAAAAAACAATTGGGTTCTAAGGTATATATTTTAAAATTATTTTAATAATAATTATCTGTAATTTATAGTTCCAAAAAAAGTATTTATTTACACAAATTATCTTTTTTATGTGAACAAAAGATTATTTATGAAGTCTTTTCTATATTTACACTAAATTATTAAATATGAAGTCTCCTAATTGGATTACTCAAAAAAAATATACCGACATAACTTATAAAAAATCTAACGGAGTAGCAAGAATTGCATTCAATCGTCCAGATGTTCGTAATGCTTTTCGGCCAAAAACTACCAGTGAATTATTGGATGCTTTTAATGATGCTCAAGAAGATACCGCTATTGGAGTAGTTATTCTGTCAGCTGAGGGGCCTTCCTCTAAAGATGGCGTTTATAGTTTTTGTAGTGGCGGTGATCAAAAGGCAAGAGGTCATCAAGGGTATGTTGGAGATGATGGTTATCATCGACTTAATATTCTAGATCTACAACGAATGATTCGTTTTATGCCTAAGGCAGTAATTTGCGTAGTACCTGGCTGGGCAGTAGGAGGAGGGCATAGTCTTCATGTAGTATGTGATTTGACCTTAGCCAGTAAAGAACATGCTATATTTAAACAAACCGACGCAGATGTAACTAGTTTTGACGGGGGCTACGGAAGTGCTTATCTTGCGAAGATGGTTGGGCAGAAAAAGGCACGAGAGATATTTTTTCTCGGAAGAAATTACTCCGCTCAAGAGGCTTATGAAATGGGAATGGTCAATGCAGTTATTCCTCATATCAACCTGGAAGATACCGCTTTTGAATGGGCACAGGAGATATTAGCTAAATCACCGATTTCTATTAAAATGCTAAAGTTTGCAATGAATCTAACTGATGACGGAATGGTTGGTCAACAAGTATTTGCAGGTGAAGCAACGCGTCTTGCCTATATGACAGACGAGGCTAAGGAAGGTCGAGATGCTTTTTTAGAAAAAAGAAAACCAAATTTTATAAAAAAATGGCTCCCTTAACGTTTTTTATAAAAAGTATCTGTAAAATTAAAATCAACTATATTTTTTATAAAACCAATCGGTACTAGCTATCGTAATTTTGGAAAATCATTTGGGCTTACTTCGTTCATTATTTCATAAACTTTTTCAAAAACATCTTCTACTTGCGGTTTTGAAAAATAATCGCCATCCGTTCCATAGGCAGGACGATGTTGTTTAGCAGTTAAGGTTTGAGGTTTGCTATCCAAGTATTGGTAGCCATTTTGTGTATCCAAAATGTTTTGCATGATATAAGAAGAAGCTCCACCGGGTACATCTTCGTCGACAACAAGCAGCCTATTAGTTTTTGCAACACTTTTTGCAATATCTTTATTTAAATCCAGGGGTAATAAGGTTTGGATATCTATCACTTCCGCATTTATCCCAACTTCTTGTAGTTCTTTTGAGGCCTCTTGAACAACTCGCAAAGTACTTCCATAGGAAACCAAAGTTATATCAGTTCCATTTTTAACGGTCTCAACAATTCCAATGGGGGTAGTTATTTCAGTTAAGTTAGTGGGCATTTTTTCTTTTAAACGATATCCGTTTAAACACTCTACTACGAGTGCTGGTTCGTCCGTTTTTAAAAGTGTATTGTAAAAGCCAACTGCTTTAGTCATGTTTCTGGGAACCAGTATATACATTCCACGTAACAAATGAACCAATCCTCCCATTTGAGAGCCACTGTGCCAAATGCCTTCCAATCGGTGACCACGAGTTCTTACGATTAGGGGTGCTTTTTGCTTCCCGTTAGTACGGTATCTTACTGTTGCTAGATCATCACTCATAATTTGCAAACAATAAAGAATGTAATCTAAATATTGAATTTCAGCGATAGGACGTAACCCTCGCATCGACATCCCAATTCCTTGCCCCAATATAGTAGCTTCTCTAATTCCTGTATCGGTAACGCGAATTTCTCCAAATTTACTTTGAAGCCCTTCTAGACCCTGGTTAACGTCGCCAATTGTTCCGCTATCTTCTCCAAAAATTACCACCTCAGGATATTTTGTTAAAATTGCATCAAAATTATCTCTAAGTAAAATTCTGGCATCGACAGCTTCTGATGACTCCTCATAGTTTGGTTTAACTTCCTGAATAGCTAAAGCATTATCGTTAGCTTCTGAATATAAATGAGCACTATATTTAGGTTCTATTAATTCAAAATAATTTTCAATCCAATCTCGTAATTGTTCTTTTTCAACCGATTTTTCTCCAATTAAATAGCGAAGTGTTTTTCTAGCGGCACCTATGATTTCTCTACGTAAAGGCTCTTTTCTGGCATGTAAAGCTGAGGAAATGGTGTCTATAAAGACCTTATTAGCACTTTTTTCTGCTGCGTTATTGATGAGTGTTAACGCTTCTTTTTGTTCATCAATTTGAGGTTTTAAAAAAGCTTTCCATGCGGCATTTTTTCCTTCTCTAACTTCTTTTTTTATTGTTTTTTCAATAGTTATTAATTCTTCATCAGTAGCTAGGTTACTCTCCACGATCCACTGTCGCATTTTGACATTACAATCGTGTTCTTTCTCCCAGTTTAATCTATTCTTATCTTTATATCGTTCATGTGACCCACTCGTTGAGTGTCCTTGTGGCTGTGTAAGCTCATTAACATGTATAAGCACAGGGACATGTTCTTCTCTGGCTATTTTTGAAGCTTTTTGATAGGCCTCTACTAAATTCGGATAATCCCAACCATAAACCCTTATTATTTCATATCCATCAGAATCCTCTGATCTTTGAAATCCCTTTAGAATTTCTGAAATATTTTCTTTGGTGGTTTGATATTTTGCGTGAACAGATATTCCGTAATCATCATCCCAAACATTTACTACCATCGGTATTTGAAGTACTCCTGCAGCATTGATAGATTCCCAAAACAACCCTTCACTAGTACTTGCATTTCCTATAGTACCCCAGGCTACCTCATTTCCGTTTGAAGAAAAAGAAGTATGGTTTTCTAAGCCTTTTTGATTTCTGTAAATTTTTGAAGCATGCGCTAAACCAACCAATCTTGGCATTTGTCCTGATGTTGGTGAAATATCTGGGCTACTATTTTTTTGGTTCGCTAAATTTTTCCATGAATTATCTTCATTTAAACTATGCGTTGAAAAGTGACCTCCCATCTGTCTTCCAGCACTCATAGGATCAGCTTTGTCATCTGTATGTGCATACAAACCTGCGAAAAATTGTTGGATGGTTAATTTGCCTATCGCCATCATAAAAGTTTGGTCTCTATAATAACCACTTCTCCAATCACCATTTTTAAATGCCTTTGCCCAAGCTAGTTGAGGTACTTCCTTTCCGTCTCCAAAAATTCCAAATTTCGCCTTCCCAGTTAAAACTTCTCTTCGACCAAGATAACTGCATTCTCGACTAGTTACAGCAATTTTATAATCACTTAAAACTTCTTTCTTAAAATCTTCGAATGTTAATTTGTTATTTGTTTCAGAGTTCGTGTGCATATTTTTTTTCAACTTAATTAGTGTACAAAAATAGTAAAAAACAAAATTTTATACAATTTTCATATATACATGGAAATAAATATCAATTCTTAAATTATGTTCTCTTTTGATAGCCAAAAAATATGATATTTTAATTTTTTTAGCATTTAGGTAAATTATTCAACAAAAAAAGTCCTTGCAAAAAAATAATACCATTAAAAAAATCAATTTATACGTAGTTAATCGTTTAATACCATTTTCTTGTAAACAAACCAAAGAGTGTTTTAAGGTCAAGTGTAACGATGAATCGTATCTTTTGATCATATCGAGGTTGTGCTATTTCCCAACCTAGGTTTGAGTATACTGGAAAAAATAATTCAAAATAATCTTCAACTAAACTCAGACGTATTCCACTGTCATAAACAACTTCAGTTCCTTGATTTTTATTATTTATCCAACCTAAATCTCCATAGGCTTGGATCCATCTCCAAATAGTAGTACTAACGTTAAGGGTAGTCATCCAGGTATTTGAAAATGCAGGTTGTAGTTTTGATTTAAAACCACCTTCAGCGATAATTAATTGCTGGCTAAATAAACCAGTAGCATCGCTTCTTCCATAATAATTAAAATCAAATAAATAATCTGTGGGTCGGTCTAAAGCAAAACTAAAATAATCGTCATCTAGTTTTGTGTTGTTTTTAATAAAGATACCCGTAAACAGACGGACATCGATTTTACGATTATTATTAAATAATTTTCTATAATTTAAGGTAGTTGAAATTTTACTAAAATCAGCAGATACTTGATAATCAACAACGGCCTTATAATAATTAATTAAATTTGGATTGGAATATGTATAATTGATGTCAAAAACACTATAGTTAGGAGATTCAAGTGCTACTGTTGGATTTTTATCTCGGTCTACTGTAACGTTTCTAACATTAATTATGTGTTTTTTATTGTTTCTTAAATCGTTACTATCTCTAAAGCCTACTGAAGCAAAAGGACTAAATCTTTTATAAAACAATCCACTGTCGTAGGAATAATAACTTCCGGAAAAACCAAGTCTATAAAAATATAAATTTCCAAACTCAGGCATTTCTTTATACAATACAGACCCACTACCAACCAATGTATTTGATTTTAATGCCCACATAGGAGTTATTTTATACTGAAAAGGTTTTCTTAAAACAGCTTTATTATAAAACATAGAACCAATTGTTATACCATCATAAATGTTATAATTATAAGCGGGCATTATAAAAAGCTGATTGTAACGCGGATCCTCAACATCCTTAAAAAGTCGAACTTGAAATGGTTTGTTGGTAAGTCCTTTTATTTTCTTGTAATTATTTCTTTGATTTATTTCCGGAATTTCACCTTCAAAATTTACTGCAATTCTTTTAATATTTTTAGCAGGTATTTTTACAGTAACCAAAGAGTCAAAGGGATCAAGCCATTTCTTGAATACAATGTTTTGTTTATTGAGACCGTAAATTGAAACAGGAAGGGTCGTGTTTTTTTTATGAACGATATCAATTTTTAAAGAATCTTCTGAAGACTCTAGATTTTCTAATTTAAAATCAATACTACTCCGATTATCAATATAATCTTCAAAAAACCAATCAATTGGTTTGTCTGTATTTCTTTGTAAATATTTTTTAAAATCTAAAGCTGTAATTGTGCTTAATTTATTTTCTACATAAAACTCTTTGATGGAACTTAATACAGGCTCTTTGCCAACATATGCAGAAAGATAAACCAATCCGGTACCCGCATGATAGTCACTAGCGATGTCTTTATTAAATTTTAGTAATGAATCTTTAGGAACCGTATTTTTTTGATGAAGGTTGTACTTCGCCATATTCATGTATAGAAAGGGATACTGTTCATTAAAGGCTAATTCGGAGGCATGAAAAATTTTTAAGATCCAAAGATTACTCAAATTACCGATTAGTTTCATATCTGGATAATAGGTTTCTATGTAATGAATCATTAAATAGACTTGAAATGCACCAATTAGCCAATGATCTTTCCGAGGATTAACGGAAAGGGTATTTTCGAGGTAGGTTCGAGTCATTATTTTTAACATTTCAATATCATACTCAAAACCTTCAGGAAACGGGCTAATAAATTCAGGTAATAAATTTAAACCATAAACAGGATTCCGCTCATAGTCTATCTCGCTAATGACCATTTTATCATTGGGATAATCACCTAGATTTTGATCTAAAAAATGAGTGATTCGGTCAATTGTTAATGCTTGTGATATTGACGATACGTTTTTATGACTATGATTTGTCGAAATAATAAATTTATCGGTTTCTAGTGTTTGATAGTTCGAAACTTTTAAAAATTGTAATTTCACGTTCATTCTGAGGTCGCCCTCTAGCTGGGTTACCTTTATTTTGTCATCAATACTTTCTGATACTACATTTAAATCGGTGATTAATTGATAATGTACTGGAGTCTTAAACTTAATTTTAAAAGTACTAGGAGTGAGGTACAAATCATTTAAATCTTTATTGCTATAAATCTGCCATTTTTGGTCAAATACCGCTGGAGCTAAATACCAGTATCTGATTTTAATTGCTCCGTCTTTAGTAATTCCATACCGCGTAAACTTATCATCGGGTAAAATAATTTTGTATTCTAATTTTAGGGTGTATTCCTCACCAGGCAATAGTTTTTTGTCCAGTTCTACTTTGACGATATCCAATTGACTGCGCCTTTTCCAATCCAAAGGTTTATCGATGCTATTGTTGATTTTTATTATTTGAGTATGCCCTCTATTTTTATTATTCTCAAAATGGAAAGAGGCTTGATAGTTTTCAGCAAATCTTTTTGCAAGAGGAGTTTTTTTACTTGAAAAACTATTGGCCCAATCGTTCAAATAAATTTCTTTTAAGATGGAATCAGAATTATTTTTATAAATTAATTCTTGTTCAACTACTATAGTTTTTGATTCGGGTACTAGCGATGCATTAATATTAATTTGATGTTGCGCTTGAACAAGCATAACAATTAAAAAAAATACTAGTGATATGTACTTTTTTAAAAACAATTATATTTTTAAAATTTTTTGAACACCATTAAGTTCGTCTGACATTAAGTAATAAAAACCACTTTTTAAGTCTGAAGTGCTAATTTCGGTCATTTCATTATTATAACTAGTGACTGTTTTTATTTTTTGACCAAGTACATTGAAAAGATGAATAGAAATTTTATCAAAGGAAGAATTTTTTAATTTAAATAGTAAATTATCGGTAACAAGTGTGTTGTTTATAATTATGTTTTCTATAAATGAAACGTCTTGATTTTGGAGTATAAATTCTTTGTTAGTTTCCATTTTCATCACAACTGGAAGATGATCACTCATACTGTATAGTTGGTTTCTTAAGGTTTGATCGTATTGTCCAATACAACTTTCATTACTAATACTCAAATTAAAACAATTAGCGTTGTTTCCGAACGCTTTATAGCTTTGAGGAATGTACTTTAGTTTTGGGTTTGTTAATACATTCTCAGAAATAGTAATAAAATCAAAACGATCGTCAAGTCCACCACTAGCACCTCCATACGGTCCTGAGCCAAGTCGAGTACTTTGTGTATGAATGTCTTGATACGTATCATTATTATGCCAATTCCCTGGAGTATTTATAGGATCTACCATTATGATGGCGTTACTTTCATCTATAATCTCCTGATATGCAGGTTCTGCGGATTCGTATACATTGAAATCGCCTGCAAATAATACAAATGAATTAGCATCTAAATTTTCTAAATCGGCAGTAAATTCGTTCACCATTTGTAAACGAAGATTTTCGTTTGAAGATCCTTGACTCGACTTTAAATGCGCAACATAAATATAAATTAAAATTGGATCGGAGGCTTGATCTAAGGTATTTAACTTTAATACATATTTATTAATATCTCTTATAGGTGTTAGCAATATATCGGATGACTCTAATAAAAATTTATCTTCTCTATAGAACAATAACTGTTGCAACCCTGGGGTGCCCGATTGATTCGCAACAAAATCAGTTCGTGCAAAATTAGCTGTGTTGTAGTTGAGTGAAGTATTTAAAATATCATCGGCACCTCCCTCATTTCTTAATTCGCAAACCATGAACAAATCAGGTTCAAAGTCTGTAAGAATATTTCTTAAAATTATGGAGCGCCCCGCTGGTGTGGATTCTGGAAAATTTAATAAATTATAAAACATAGCATTGATAGTTTCCTGTGCAAACGAGCTAAAGCTAGCTAAAGCTATTACAGCGTATAAAATGAATTTCATAATTGGGGATAGTTAATCTTTTTTTTAAAAATTGGGCTCTAAGTTATACTTCTCATAAAACTTATTTAATATTTCAATAACCTCATCGTCTGTATCAACAATGTTTATTAAATCTATATCTTCTTTACTTATGTTATGATACGAATCAAGAAGGGTTTCTTTAATCCAATCCACTAAACCACTCCAAAACTTCTTTCCAACTAAAATAATCGGAAATTTACCAATCTTATGAGTCTGTATTAGGGTTATTGCTTCAAATAGTTCATCTAAGGTCCCGAACCCTCCGGGCATTACTATAAACCCTTGAGAGTATTTTACAAACATAACCTTCCTAACAAAAAAATAATCAAAATCAATGCTTTTGTCACTGTCAATATAAGGGTTGTCGTGCTGTTCAAATGGGAGCTCTATATTCAAGCCAACCGAGGTGCCTCCTGCATTATGCGCACCTTTATTTCCTGCTTCCATGATGCCTGGACCTCCACCAGTAATCACTCCATATCCGTTGTCAGATAATTTTTTTGCTATGCTCTCAGCCAATTGATAATATTCATCTTCGGGTTTTGTTCTTGCAGAACCGAAGATAGAAACACAAGGGCCAATTCTGCTTAACTTTTCGTATCCATTTACAAATTCTCCCATGATTTTAAAAATACCCCAAGAGTCATTTGTTTTTACTTCATTCCAATTTTTTGGATTTCTTTCCTTTTTCATATTAAACGATGTTTTTATTGTGAATATTTTTTTTAGCCTTGTATTGCTAATGTAATTCTTTTTTAAGAAAGCGAGCCGTGTGACTTTTCTTGACTTTTATGATCTCTTCTGGAGTTCCTTTTGCCAGAACTTTTCCACCACTTTTTCCTCCTTCAGGGCCAATATCAATGATGTAATCTACTGTTTTAATAACATCTAAATTATGTTCTATAATAACTACCGTATTTCCTTTGTCAACAATTTTATTTAGTACATTAAGTAAGACTCTAATATCCTCAAAATGCAGACCTGTTGTTGGTTCGTCTAAAATATAAAAGGTATTTCCCGTGTCTCTTTTTGACAATTCTGTTGCTAATTTAATCCGCTGTGCCTCTCCTCCAGAAAGTGTGGTTGACTGTTGTCCCAGGGTAATATAACCCAGACCCACATCTTCTATTGTTTTTAATTTTCTATATATTTTTGGAATATTTTCAAACAATGGACAAGCTTCTTCAATTGTCATATCAAGCACATTATAAATAGATTTTCCTTTGTATTTAATCTCTAATGTTTCTCGATTGAATCGTTTTCCTTGGCATGTTTCACATTCTACATAAACATCGGGTAAAAAATTCATTTCAATTACTCGTAAACCTCCACCTTTACAAGTTTCGCAACGCCCGCCAGTTACATTAAAGCTAAATCGGCCTGGTTTATAACCACGAATCATAGCTTCAGGAACCTTTGAAAAAAGGCTTCTTATTTCAGCGAATACACCTGTATAGGTGGCAGGGTTTGATCGAGGTGTTCTGCCGATTGGAGATTGATTGATATCGATTACTTTATCGATATGTTTTAAACCGTCTATTTTGTGGTATGGCATGGGTCTTTTTACACCATTAAAAAAGTAGGCATTTAGAATGGGGTAGAGGGTTTCATTAATTAATGTTGATTTTCCGCTTCCAGATACTCCAGTTATTCCAACCATTTTACCCAAAGGTATTTCTATGGATACATTTTTAAGATTGTGCCCTGTGGCTCCTGATAGCTTTAATTTTTTGCCATTTCCCTTTCTTCTTTTTGACGGAATAGTAATTTCTTTTCTGCCATTTAAATAATCAGAAGTTAATGTTTGATGTTTCAATATTTCTTTTGGTGTCCCTTTGGAATCAATGACACCTCCATGTTTTCCTGCAGCGGGGCCAATATCGATCACATAATCAGCAGCTTCTATCATTTCTTTATCGTGTTCTACGACAATTACGGAGTTTCCAATATTTTTTAGTTTTATAAGCGAATCGATTAGCTTTTCGTTATCCCGTTGATGAAGGCCAATACTGGGTTCATCGAGTATGTATAAAACTCCGACCAATTGAGATCCTATTTGAGTAGCTAACCGAATTCGTTGGGCTTCTCCACCAGAAAGCGACTTAGAACTTCTGTCTAGGGTTAAATAAGTAAGCCCAACATCGATTAAAAATTGTAATCGAGTTTTTATTTCTTTAATGATTTCTTCCCCAATTTTAATTTGAGTTTTTGATAAATTAGACTTTAAAATATGGAACCAATCTGCCAAATCTAATATATCCATCTGCGCAAGCTCTGATATGCTTTTGCCATTTACTTTAAAATAACGTGATTCTTTTCTGAGTCTTGAGCCCTTACAATCGTTACATTTGGTATGGTCCATGAAATCTTTCGCCCACCTTTTTAAAGATTTAGATTCATTATCTTCAAAAGTATTTTTAATAAAGTTTGCGATTCCCTCAAAATCTATTTTGTAGCTTCTTGTGATTCCTAACGTTTTAGAGGCTACCTCAAATTTCTCGTTGGAGCCAAATAAAATAACATCAACCGCTTCTTTAGGAATTTTTTTAAAAGGATCTGACAATTTGAAGTTATAGCGTTGTGCAATAAGTTCTAACTGTTTGAAAATCCATGTTTGTTTTTGAGATCCTTGAGGAGCAAGTGCACCTTGCGCAATGGAAAGATTTTGATCAGGAACAATTTTATTAACATTCACTTCATATAATTTACCCAACCCTTTACAAGTTTTGCACATTCCCTTGGGGGAATTGAATGAGAAATTATTTGGTTCTGGATTTGGGTAAGAAATCCCACTGCTTTGGCACATTAAAGACCTGCTGAAGTAACGAGTTTTGTTGGTTTCATTGTCCAAGATTAACAGCACATCATCTCCGTGATACATCGCGGTCTTGATAGATTCAGTGAGTCTTTTATCGGAAGCTAATACTGATGAAATCTTTAAACGATCAATTACAATTTCGATATCATGATTTTTATAACGGTCTAGTTTCATTCCGCTCACAATATCTCTTATTTCTCCGTCTACACGGACTTTTACAAAACCTTGTT
>SGZC01000053.1 GCA_004213605.1 Flavobacteriales bacterium | reverse complement strand
ACGGTTTCTTTTCCCGATTCAATATTAGTAGCAATACAGAAAAAAGGAATGGGTAAATCTTTAAAATTTTCAATATCACCTACATGAGCAGTTAATTTCGAAAATAAATTATACATATTTTGACCCTTAGAAATTGAAGTAGGAAGTGAAATTTTAAAATTATTAAACGGGAGCGTCAGTGCATACCTTTCTGATTCATATTTTTCAAAAAATGTTTTTGCACTTCTAGGAATCTCATCTTGAATTAATTGAGAAAAATTTACTGCTCTAAATATAGAATCTATTTGAGTTGCTGAATAACCAGAAGCATACAAACCACCAACAATTGCACCTGTGCTTGTGCCTCCAATGTAATCTATACGAACACCTGTTTCTTCTATAACTTTTAAAGCTCCTATATGCGCCATTCCTTTGGCCCCGCCTCCACTTAATACCAATCCCACTTTAATATCTTCCTCAGGAGTTTCTTCTTGGGAAAAAACAAGTCCTGACGTAAATAAGATTGTTGCGAATACTAAAAATTTCACTTTAACTAGTTAAGATATTACGATGAGTAAAGATAAACTCTAAATCGTTACATTTTATTTATAATGATCTATTATTTTTTGTGCTTTACTGGGACCAACAATCATCGAAATGTCGTCAAAACTTACAGTTTGTAATCTTTTCAAACTTTTGAAATTCTTTAATAATTGAATGATTGTTTTTTCTCCAATACCTTCGATAGTCAATAATGTTGTATTTAAAGCTTCTTTACTCCTTTTGTCTCTGTGAAATGTTATCCCAAACCTATGAGCTTCATTTCGTAGTTGTTGTATAATTTTTAAGGTCTCTGACTTTTTATCCAGATATAAAGGGATGGGGTCTTCAGGATAAAATAATTCCTCTAATCTTTTTGCAATACCTATGATAGCAATTTTTCCTCTAAGCTGAAGTTTGTCAAGACTTTTCAGGGACGAAGATAATTGGCCTTTCCCTCCATCAATGATAATTAATTGAGGTAAGGGTTGCTTTTCTTCAAGCAAACGTTTGTACCTTCGATATACCACTTCCTCCATGGAAGCAAAATCATCGGGCCCCTTAACGGTTTTAATGTTGAATTTTCTATACTCTTTTTTACTAGGCTTTCCATTTTTAAATACCACACAAGCAGCGACTGGATTGGTTCCTTGAATATTACTATTATCAAAACATTCTATATGGCGAGGCTCTTCAGATAGGCGCAAGTCTTTTTTCATTTGAGACATGATTCTATTTTCATGACGATTAGGGTCTGTAATTTTTGTCTGCTTGAACCGCTCCATCCTATAGTATTTTGCATTTCGAAGGGATAGGTCTAAAATTCGTTTTTTATCGCCCAGCTTAGGTATATAAATTTTTAAATTTTCTCCAACGTTAATTTTAAACGGAACATAGATCTCTTTGCATAAAGACTGAAACCGTTGTCTTAACTCAATTATTGAAATTTGTAAAATTTGCTCATCCGTTTCTTCAAGTTTCTTTTTTATTTCTAATGTATGTGAGCGAATAATCGACCCATACGACAATTGAAGATAGTTAACATATCCGTATGCTTCATCGGTTACGATTGAAAAAACATCTACATTATTAATCTTTGAATTTACAATCATCGATTTAGATTGATAATTCATCAGTGTAGCCATTTTCTCTTTTATTCTCTGAGCATCTTCAAAATTTAAGTTGGCAGCAAAATCATCCATTTGTTTTTTAAATGCTGCTAATGAGTCTTTAAAATTACCTTTCAATATATTTCTGATAGCAGCAATATTTTTATTGTAATTTTCTTCCGTTTGTTTTCCTTCACAAGTGCCCAGGCAATTATCTAGATGATACTCAAGACAGACTTTATACTTTCCCGATTTAATATTTTTATCGGCTAAATCGTAATTACAATTTCTTAGGGGGAATAACCCATTTATCAACTCTAACAAGGTGTAAACCGTCTTTACATTGGTATACGGACCAAAATATTCAGAGCCATCTTTTATCATTTTTCTAGTCGAAAACACTCTAGGGAATCGTTCTTTTTTTATACAAATCCACGGATAGGTTTTGTCATCTTTAAGCATGATATTATACCGAGGCTGATATTTCTTAATTAAATTATTTTCTAACAGTAAGGCATCCGTTTCAGTCTCAACTACAATATGCTTTATGCTTACAATCTTTTTTACTAATACCCGCGTTTTTCCTATTTCATGCTGTTTGTTGAAATAAGAAGACACTCTTTTTTTTAGATTTTTTGCTTTTCCAACGTACAATAGTTCCCCTTCCTTATCGTAATACTGATATACTCCTGGCTTGTTGGGTATCGTAGTTAATTGTATTTTTATCGGCAAAAATGTCATCGGTCAAAGATAATTGATGTTTATTGAATGAGAAAATATGTACTTGTAGATAAATTACTAAATTAGCTGTAACTATATCACGAATGAACATTGCTATTTTATCAAAAGGGGAAACGCTATATTCAACACAAAGCCTTCTTAAAGCCGGCACGAAAAGAAAGCATGTGATGGAGGTGTTAGATCCATCACATTGCTCATTGTCAATAGAAAACGGAAAATCTATAGTACGGTTTCATGATGAAATTGTTGACGACTTAGACGCAATTATCCCTAGAATTGGAGCTTCAAACACCTATTACGGGGCTACATTAGTTCGTCATTTTAATGTAATGAATGTTTTTTCAGTAGTATCTGCAGAAGCTATTTTACAAACAAGAGACAAGTGGACCTGCTCACAATTACTTTCTAGATCGAACGTGCCTATTCCTAAAACTATATTGGGATCTTCATCAAATCTAGAATATTTACTCTCAAATTTTAAAGATCAACCCATCATCATAAAAATATTAGAAGGAACACACGGTAATGGCGTTATTCTTGCTGACACCTATTTGAGTGCACTATCAACTATTGAGACTCTAAAAACTGCTGGTGTCAAGTTCTTATTACAAGAATATATCGAAGAATCAAAAGGCACTGACCTACGAGTAATTGTTGTTGATGGTAAAATAGCATCTGCAATGAAACGGCAAAGTAAGGAGGGGGATTTTAGGTCAAATTTACACAGAGGAGGGTCTTCCATAAAAGTAAATCTCACTGACGAAGAAGAAAATATAGCATTAAGAGCAGCTAGAACAATGAAATTGGGCGTTTGTGGAATTGACATACTACAATCTTCAAGAGGGCCTCTTGTTTTAGAAATAAATTCATCACCTGGTTTAGAAGGAATTGAAAAAACAACTGATATAAATATCTCAGATAAAATAATCAGTTATATCGAAAGAAATAAACGTTCATGAGTGAATTTATAAAAACACTTGAAATTTTAGGAGAAAAAATAGAACTAGGCGAAAGCAGAACTATTGACTTTAATATTGCTAAGTTATATACTTCTACTAATGTTGAAATCCCAATCATTATAGAGAGATCAATTCATCCAGGGCCTACTGTATTAATTACAGCGGCAATTCATGGAGACGAAATAAATGGTGTAGAAATCGTAAGACAATTAATTTCTCGGAAAATTAATAAACCTAAAAGAGGCACTGTTATAAGTATCCCTATTTTAAACATTTTTGGATTTTTAAATACCGATCGAGCATTTCCTGACGGTAGAGATTTAAATAGATCTTTTCCCGGTAATCGTAGAGGTTCATTAGCAAGTAGAGTCGCTTACTTTTTTACAAATGAAATTTTACCACATGCTGATTACTGCATTGATTTTCATACGGGAGGAGCCAGTCGCTTTAATGCGCCACAGGTACGAATAAATCCAGGAGATAAAAATTTATTAAAACTAGCTAAGGTTTTTAATGTCCCTTTTTCCGTTTTATCCAAAAATTTAAAAAAAACCTATCGAACTACTTGTAATAAAAAAGGTATTCCAATTATTTTATTTGAGGGAGGCAAATCTCTAGAGAGCAATTCACAAATTGTAAACTATGGCGTCAGAGGGACTAAAAGGTTGTTGTATTACCTGGATATGCTAGACACTAAATTTAATGTGACTAATCCGAGTAGAGATACCGTTGTAATAGAAAAATCGAGATGGATCAGAGCCCAAAAAAGCGGTTTGTTTCATTTAAAAATAAAATGCAATCAACTGGTCGAAAAAGGAGTTATTTTGGCTACGATTACCGATCCCTATGGGAAAATGAAATTTAATGTTATAGCTCCAAACAAAGGGTATATTATTAATGTTAATCAGGCGCCAATTGTTCATCAAGGCGATGCCATTTTTCACATGTCAACTAAAGATGATCAACCAAAAGAAGAGGAAAAGGAGTACCTAGATGAATAAAAGAAAAATACGCCTTAAATATAAATCAAAAAGGTCCAGTATAACAGAAATCGAACGAGATGAGAACAGTATTAATATCGCAAATAACTGTTTAAAACTTCCTATTTGGAAATTATCTAACTATCACATTTTTTTGCCTATCGAAGATAAAATAGAGGTAAATACTGAATTTTTAATTTATATCTTACACGGGAAAGACAAGACTATTGTGGTCCCAAAAGTATTGGATAAAGGTGCTGAAATGACTCATCTATTATTACAAGACAATACCACTTTAAAAGTTTCTAAGTATGGCGTCCCAGAACCAGTATCAGGAATAGAAATTGCCCCCTCAGAAATAGATGTTGTTTTTGTACCCTTGTTAGCTTTCGACGAGTTAGGAAATAGGGTGGGTTATGGAAAAGGGTATTATGATCGTTTTCTAACAATTTGTAGAGAAGATACTGTTTTTATTGGATTGTCTTTTTTTACACCTGAAGCAATTATCCCCTTTGAAAAAACAGATATACCTTTAAATTTTTGTGTTACACCACATAAAATTTATACTTTTAAAAATAATTTTATAAAATAATTTATCATGTCTGAAGCCTACTATTCAGAAAATTCAATGCCCGATAATCAAATGACACTAGCGATTG
Source organism: Flavobacteriales bacterium (assembly GCA_004213605.1). Lineage (GTDB taxonomy): Bacteria > Bacteroidota > Bacteroidia > Flavobacteriales > Flavobacteriaceae > Marifrigoribacter. The sequence goes on along the minus strand of SGZC01000053.1, from coordinate 6,316 downwards.
TGGCTACTGTTTTAGGGTTATGTTCTCCATGTTGTATTGGTTTTATTCTTGGTATTATAGCTATTGTTTTTTCTAGTCAAGTAAAATCAAAATTCGAAAAAGGAGATTTTTCAGGGGCTTTATCTTCAGCTAAAAACTCAAAAACTCTTGCTTATATAGCCATTGGATTACTAATTTTTAATATCGTCTATTTATATTTTTTAGGAGGTATAGATACTTATCAAGATATATTAGAAATTTATAATCTGTAACAACAACCATATTTTTGATTTATAAACTATTATCTATCATTGGATTTATTTTTCTAGGAATAGGAATTCATTATTTATATATAAATAATCCCGCGCAAAGTGAACCTATTTTTATGGTTTGCATGACCAAAACTATCAGTGGTTTCGATTGTCCAGGTTGTGGTTCTCAGAGAGCTTTTCATGAATTATTACATGGTAATTTTATAGGCGCTGCAAAACTCAACATAACGATTTATTTTTTTACCCCCTTATTGCTATTTCTTTTTTTAAAAATAGTACTAAAACCGTTTCGCATTTATTTACCAGACCTGTTGATATCAACTAAATGGCTACTATTAATTTTAATCTTATTGTTGATTTTTACAGTAATTAGAAATATCGTTTAGTTGCTAGAGACCTACTGACTAGCTTTTTTTTGTTTTGGAAATGCTTTTTTGTTGAATACTATTATCAAACCAAATCCAGTACTTATAGCCATATCTGCTATATTGAAAACAGGATCAAAAAAAGTGAAATATTTACCCCCGTAGAAAGGAATCCATTCTGGTAAAAAACCTTCCCAGATCGGAAAATAAAGCATATCGACAACTTTCCCGTAAAATACAGTTGCGTAACCGCCACCTTCAGGAAATAGAGAGGCTAACTGACCCGAACTATCATTAAAAATAACTCCATAAAAAACAGAATCAATGATGTTCCCCAATGCTCCAGCAAATATTAGAGTAACTGATATAATTAAAATTTTGGAAGATTTGGTTTTAATAGAATCCCACAACCAGTAACCAATTCCTACAATTGCAACGAGTCTAAATAAGGTAAGGGCTAGTTTTCCATATGGTCCAGGTATTTTTGCCCCCCAAGCCATTCCTTCATTTTCTACAAAAGCAATTCTAAACCATTCTAGAACCATGAGACTCTCGCCTAATTTAAAATGTGTTTTTATATATATTTTGGAAATCTGATCTATTAACAAGATCAAAATAATTATGATTATAGATTTTTTTAAAGACATCTTAGTTTATATAGTTGGTAAAAATAATATTATTTAATGAATTTGAATTAAAGAGATATCCCCATCTTTTGTTTCTGCAATTATTTTATAATTACTTCTTAAATTATCTAAAAGTTCGTTAGTTATAAAACCGGACTTTGAGCGAGCATCCCCTTTAATGTTTGCTTTAGCGGAAACATTAATAAACCCTGATTTTGACCTTAAATTTGCATTTCCCTCAAAGTTTGTTAGGGTACAATTTCCATTTTCTAAGGATGTAAAGATCGACTTAAAGCTTCCGAAAGAGTTCAACGAAGCTGTTTTAGACATAACAGAAATACCGAATCGTTTCGGAATTTTAAGTTCAATTTCTATAGATTGTACTTTGTGAGCCGCTAATTTATCATTTATAGATTTAAAAAAAGGAGTAGTGTCTGGTTCAATAAATAATGTCTTATTTTTTTCTAGCAAACTTAAAACAATGTTTTCGTGATCTTTACCTTCGATCCTTATATTTATTGATATCGTGTTAAGGTTTGTTGAAATCAGATTAATATGATGAATTTCATCGGAACTGATTTCAATATTGTTGTATAAGGTAGCGTCCAGCTCCTTTTCAATTATTTTTTGAGAGAACGATTTACTTCCTAATAGTAATAATATTAAAATAAAATTTTTCAAATGAAAACTCTAGAAAAAATAAATTCCAAATTCTTGAGTTTTTTTACAAAAGAATTTGGAATTTAGATCTTATTGATTGATTGATTTACTGCATATTTTTAGCTTCAATGCTAAGCGTTGCGTGAGGAACTAATTTCAGGCGTTCCTTATTAATTAATTTCTTAGTTACTCGGCATACACCATAGGTTTTATTTTCAATTCTAATTAAAGCATTTTTTAAGTCTCGAATAAACTTCTCTTGACGAATTGCTAATTGAGAATTCGCCTCCTTACTCATTACATGACTCCCCTCATCAAAAGCTTTAAATGTTGGAGACGTATCATCAGTACCGTTATCACTATCGTTTCTAAAAGCACTTTCAATTAAATGCAATTGAGTCGTTGCATGGTCTATTTTTTCTAATATTAGCTGCTTGAATTCTTCCAAATCAGCATCATTGTATCTCGTGTTTACTTCTTGCTTCATCCTATACTTTTTTTATAACCAACTTACTCATTATATCATCAAAAATTATTTCAATTCCTTCCTCTAATTTTTGTTCAAAATTTAAATCGTTTGTTAGTGTTTCACGTTTTATATATTCTAAATTTTGGTTGACTGCTATCTTTAATATTTCATCGTCCTGAATTGTTATTTGAACTCGATCCATAACTTCAAAACCAGAGTCTTTACGAATGTTTTGGATTCGATTAACCAATTCTCTTGCTATTCCTTCACTTTTTAATGCCGGGCTAATAGTTACATCTAATGCCACTGTAACGCCATCACTATTTGCTACCAACCAGCCTTCGATATCTTGAGAACTTATCACGACATCATCTTTGCACAATGTAGTATTTTTTTCGTTAATTAAAACACTAATTTCTCCTTCTTTTTCAAGAATAGCTATTTCTTCCTGCCCAAAATTATTAATTATTTGTGCAATGGATTTCATGTCTTTCCCAAAACGAGGGCCCAGCTTTTTAAAATCTGGTTTTATTTGTTTTACTAAAATCCCAGAACCTTCATCTATTAATTCAATCTCCTTAACATTTACCTCCGATTTAATAAGATCCGAAACAGCAAGAATCTCATCTCGTTGATTGTTATTTAAAACGGGGATCATGATTTTCTGTAATGGCTGACGCACTTTAATTTTCTCTTTTTGTCGCAATGACAATACCAACGATGAAATGGTTTGTGCTTTTTGCATTTTATGTTCCAATGCCTTATCAATATAAGTCGAAATAACTTGTGGGAAGTTACTTAAATGAACAGATAGTTTACCTTTTTTTATAGTTCCTCCTATTAAATCTCTATACAATCGATCCATAAAAAATGGAGCGACAGGTGCGCTTAATTTTGATATGGTGAGTAAACAAGTATGCAGGGTTTGATATGCAGATATTTTATCTTCACCATAGCTTCCTTTCCAAAAACGCCTTCTACTTAGGCGCACAAACCAATTACTTAAGTTTTCTTGCACAAAGTCTGAGATGGCTCTTGTAGCTTTCGTAGGCTCATACTCGCCATAGTATTGATCTACTTTATCAATTAAGGTGTGTAATTCAGATAAAATCCAACGGTCAATTTCGGGTCTTTTTTCTAAAGCAATATTGTCTTCTGTATAACTGAAATTGTCCAAATTAGCATATAAACTAAAAAAACTATAGGTGTTGTATAAGGTCCCAAAAAATTTATTTCGCACTTCTGAAATACCTGCGATGTCAAATTTTAAATTATCCCATGGATTGGCGTTACTAATCATATACCAGCGTGTGGCATCGGGACCAAACTTATCGATAGTTTCAAATGGGTCGGTGGCATTTCCTAGACGTTTAGACATTTTTTGCCCATTTTTATCCAAAACCAACCCATTTGAAACCACATTTTTATAAGCAACATCGTCAAATATCATGGTTGCTATGGCGTGCAACGTATAAAACCAGCCTCGAGTCTGATCAACTCCCTCAGCAATAAAATCAGCTTTTCGCCAAATAGTATCCACTTTGTCTTTATTTTCAAATGGATAATGCCATTGAGCATATGGCATACTTCCACTATCAAACCAAACGTCAATTAAATCAGCTTCCCGTTTCATAGGGGTCCCATTTTTTGAAACCAATGTAATTTCGTCTACAATATTTTTATGTAAATCTACTTTTGCATAATTTTTTTCAGAAAAATCTCCTGCTACAAAATCATCAAAAATATCTTTTTGCATGAAACCAGCAGCTACTGCTTTTTTCATTTCATTTTTTAATTCTTCAATAGACCCAATAGCCATCTCTTCCTTCCCATCTTCAGTACGCCAGATAGGCAAAGGAATCCCCCAGTATCTCGATCTGGACAAATTCCAATCGTTGGCATTGGCCAACCAATTACCAAATCGCCCTTCTCCAGTAGCTTTGGGCTTCCAATTGACCCCTAAGTTTAACTCAAACATACGGTCTTTAAAATCGGTAACTTTTATAAACCAAGAATCTAATGGGTAATATAAAATAGGCTTATCGGTTCGCCAACAATTTGGATAACTGTGGTTGTATTTTTCTACTTTGAAAGCCTTATTTTCTGTTTTTAATTGAATCGCTATTTCAACGTCTATCGATTTATCAGGCGCTTCTCCTTCCGGATAATATTCATTTTTTACATACTTACCTGCGTACTCTCCCATCTCTGGTCTAAATTTCCCCTGTAAATTTACCAAAGGAACTAACTTATCATTTTCATCTTTCACTAACATGGGAGGAACTTCCGGCTGAGCTAACTTAGCTACCATCGCATCATCTGCTCCAAATGTAGGGGCCGTATGAACAATACCTGTACCGTCTTCTGTAGTTACAAAATCCCCTGCAATGACTCTAAATGCGTTTTCTGGATGATCGTTTGGTAACGAAAAATTCATTAATTGTTCATAACGGGTTTCTAGAAGTTCAACACCTTTAAATTCTTTTTGAATTAGGTAAGGAATCTTTTTAGCCCCTTTTTCATAGAAAGTTACTTCATCTAGAGAGTTTACTTTTTCGTACTTCCCTGAAAACTGTTTCTCAACTAAATTTTTTGCTAAAATTACTTGTGATTCTTCAAAGGTGTATTGATTAAATGTCTTTACAAGAACGTAGTCAATTTTTTTACCTACCGTTAAGGCTGTATTTGAAGGGAGTGTCCATGGAGTAGTCGTCCAAGCTAAAAAATAAATAGCTCCTTCCACATCTTTTAGAAAAGCGGGCATTGAATTTTTAATAGCTTTAAATTGTGCCACCACGGTTGTATCGGTAACGTCTTGATAGGTCCCCGGTTGATTTAATTCGTGAGAACTAAGACCCGTTCCTGCTTTTGGAGAATATGGCTGTATGGTATATCCTTTGTACAACAATCCCTTGTTGTATATTTCTTTTAATAGCCACCAAACCGTTTCCATATATTTTGGTTCATAGGTCACGTAGGGATCTTCCATATTTACCCAATAGCCAATTCGTTGGGTAAGGTTATTCCAAATATCAGTATACCGCATAACTGCTTTACGACAGGCTGCATTATAATCTTCAACCGAAATGGTTTTTCCAATATCTTCTTTGGTAATCCCCAATTCTTTTTCTACCCCCAATTCAATCGGTAAACCATGAGTATCCCAACCAGCTTTTCGCTTTACTTGGAACCCTTTCATGGTTTTATAGCGTGGAAAAATGTCTTTAATGGTACGTGCTAAAACATGATGCACCCCCGGTAAGCCATTAGCCGATGGCGGTCCTTCAAAAAAAACATAGGGAGTTTTCCCCTCCCGAGAAATAATACTTTTTTCAAATACTTTTTCCTCTTCCCAAAATTTGAGAATGTCTTTTCCTGTTTTTGGGAGGTTTAAGCCTTTGTATGTTTCAAATTTTGTACTCATTATTTTTTGCTTTTGCAAATTGTTTTTTACACTAAAAAGAACGCTGCGAATTTAATAAATAGTTAAGATAAGGCAATGGCTTATTGCCTTAAAATTAAGCGACTAAAAAAGCTCTGTAGAATTAACTACAGAGCTTTTTTAGTTAATACTGGTTGGTTTTTATCGTACCAATCTAATTTCTACTGACTCTACAACATTTACATCATCTTCTGTATAAATATCAATATAACTAAATCTTGACTGATTTTAATTAAATTTCAAATTTAATTTCTTTTCAGTAGCTTAGACCTAAATTTTTAATCTTTTTTATTTTGAAGCAATTCATTTTCTATTTATTGTTTTTCCCTTTACCATTATTGGCACAGGAATATGTAGATATTTTAAAGATAGGATATAGCAATACTTCTGAAGCAAAATTTAAAGATACTAACCAAAGCACCTCTATTAACACCTATAATGCGGTTGTGACGATCCCTGTAGAATTAAACTCTAAGCATGCTTTTTTAACCGGTATAGATTTG
>SGZC01000052.1 GCA_004213605.1 Flavobacteriales bacterium | reverse complement strand
TGTAAACAATACCCCGTAAAAAAGCTTGTTACATTTGTAAACGATACATTAATTACCTTTGTGTTTTAACTCTCACAATTATGAATATTGAAGATTGGTTTTCCGATAATTTTGAATCAAAACTACGCGGTAGATATCTCAATTTAGATCATTTAAGACCTCTTTATAAAACGTATGAAAGTCAATTTCAAATATCTCAAGTTGGAATTTCTGAATTGGGTGAGGAAATTTCGTTGGTAAAAATTGGTTCTGGCCCATTTAAGATATTTGCTTGGTCTCAAATGCATGGGAACGAAACGACTTCTACTAAAGCATTATTTGATTTATTCAAATTTTTATCAAAAACGGATGATTTAAATCAACAAATTAGAAGGTTTTATAAAAAATTCACCCTCTATGTCATTCCGATGTTAAACCCCGACGGAGCGCGCTCCTATACGAGAAATAATGCTAATGATGTAGATTTAAATCGCGATGCGCAAAATTTATCTCAAACCGAGAGTTTGGCTTTGTTTAAAACTTTTAAAATGATTCAACCCGATTTGTGCTTAAACTTGCACGGTCAACGTTCTATTTTTGGTTTGGCTACTGGGAAACCAGCCACAGTCTCTTTTTTATCCCCTTCTTCCGATAGTAAGCGGACTGTAACTCCTTCCAGAAAAAAAGGAATGAAAATGATTGCTCGTGTTAATAATTATCTCGAAAATCACATTAGAGGCCAAATTGGTCGTTATGATGATACCTTTAACGAGCATTGTTTTGGTGATTTTTTTCAAATGAATGCGGTTCCGGTAATTTTAGTTGAAGCAGGTCATGCTTCAAACGATTACTTACGTGAGCAAACAAGAAAGTATTTGTTTTATTCCTTTTCGGTTCTATTGGGTCTAAATAGCCCTAAAGTGGATCTGCTATCGTATAAAGATTATTTTAAGATACCTGAAAATAAAAAAAATTATTATGATTACATTCTTAGAAATGTCTTTATCAATGATCTAGAAAAAGAAACCTCACTAGCCATTCAGTTCAAAGAAACTCTTGTTAAAGGTACTATAAAATTTATTCCGATTCTTACAGCTGTCGGAGATCTTAACGATAAATTTGGTCATAAAGAAATCGATGGAAGTTTTGCAAAAGTGTTAGTGAATTCTCAACAAAATATCGAAATAGGTTCAGTAATTTCAGTTATTAGTAATAAAAAACAGAAATCTTTGAAATATTTTGATAAAAATTGTTTCGAATTTTAGGTTTAGTTAGTAAATTTGTCCCCTAAATTATAAAAATGGCAAAATTTAAATTAGACGACACGGATCATAAGATTCTAGACATATTAATTGAAAACACGAGAACACCTTTTACGGACATAGCAAAAAAATTAAATATTTCGGCAGGTACGGTTCATGTTAGGGTTAGAAAAATGGAAGAAGTTAAATTAATTACAGGTTCTTCTCTTACGCTGGATTACAAAAAGTTGGGCTATTCTTTCATCGCTTATGTTGGAATATTTCTCAACAAAACCTCCCAAACACAATTTGTGTTAGAACGTATAAGTGAGATTCCATTTGTTACAGTAGCGCACGTCACAACGGGTCGATTTAATATTTTTTGTAAAATAAGAGCAAAAGACACCAGCCAGGCCAAAAATATTATTTATCAATTAGACGATATCGAAGGAGTTACTCGAACTGAAACCATGATATCCCTGGAAGAAAGTATTAATGATAAAAAGCGATTAATGCATTCTATTTTTAAGGAATTTTAAAGGTTTAAATCGATTGCTAAATGGTGCAGATTATCTTCGTGATTATTTAAATTTTTATATAAAGTTTTTATAATAATCAAATGCTTCGAATATGTTATTTTGAGGTACCTCACAGTTCAATTTATGTTTTCCGATATCATTTAATAAAACAAATAAAACCTTGTTATTGTGTCTCTTTTTGTCGTGTTTTAATAATTTGATAATGCAGTTAATATCATTTTGATCAAACTCAATTTTTTTAAATGTTTTGAATATATAAGTACTTATTTCTGTGAGTTTGTCTTCTGGAAATCCACATTGAATATGTGAAATGTAGGTAGTTAGCACCATGCCTATAGCAATAGCTTCTCCATGTAGCAACACTGGTATGGAGTCATTGCCGATACTATAAGACTCAATGGCATGTCCTAAAGTATGGCCATAGTTGAGTGTTTTTCTTATATTTTTTTCAGAAGGGTCAAGGGTGACGATATTGTTTTTCACTAACACTGATTCCCAAATCATAGCATCAATCTCCTCAATATCTAATTCGTTAAAAACTTTAATTTTATCCCAATAATTATTAGAGTCAATGATCCCATGTTTAATAACTTCGGCATATCCAGCCTTAAGTTCCTTTTTGGGTAGGGTTTTTAAAAATTCTTTACAAATTACTATCATATCAGGGTTGTTGATGACCCCGATTTGATTTTTTATGATTCCTAAATCGACTCCGTTTTTTCCTCCAATGGATGCGTCTACCATTGCTAATAGGGTCGTTGGAATATTAATAAATTGAATTCCTCTCATAAAAGTAGAGGCCACAAAACCTCCTATATCAGTTAGCACTCCGCCACCAAGATTGATCATTAAACTTTTTCTATCCGCACCATTTTCAGATAATTGATTCCATAAATATTCACAAGTTTTGATGTTTTTGTTCATCTCACCTGCTTGTATTTCTAGTATTTTATGATTGTCTTTTACCGTTAGCTTATTTAGCAAAAAAGTTAAACAATGTTTTAACGTATTACTATCCACTAATATAAAGATAGTGGATGGCTTTAAATCGCTAATCTTAGAATTTAAGACATTCCACTTTGAAGAACTAAAATATACGGAGCCTGTATTTTTAATAATTTCTCTCATATTTTAATCAGTTTTCATTTAAAAATTCAAAGCTAAATATATAAATTGATTAAATCCAATTTCAATGCTTAAATATTGACCATTATCAGCTTTTTAAAACAAAAAAAGTATAAAATTTATTACCTTTGGTACATAATAAATAGTTCTGATTTTTTATCAATTAATATATCTTTTCCATAATGGCTACCAATTCTATTTTTGAAAACACGGAAGTAGCTTTCAAGCTAAAAAACGACTCTCAGCTTGAGCGTGCTTTTTTTTTATTCAAAATGATTGCTAATGAGCCCTTGATGAAAGTTGGTGCCGTGGCCACAAAATTTGCTTTAAATGCGCGTTTACCTGTAGAGGGTTTAATTCGTTCTACTGTTTTTGATCATTTCTGTGGTGGTATCAATGAAAATGACTGCATGCCTTTAGTTGATAGGCTATCAGAATTAGGAGTTAAATCTGTATTGGATTATTCAGTTGAAGGAAAGGAAGGAGAGGAGCAATTCAACAACACTTTATCTAAGATTATTGAATTAACAGCGTTTTCAAAAATTAAAAATGCTATGCCGTTTTCCGTTTTTAAACCCACCGGTCTAGGGCGATTTAAATTATTCCAAAAAGTTACTGCTAACATAGAATTATCTGATCAAGAGGTCATTGAGTGGTCGCAGGTCAAGAAAAAATTTGACACTGCTAGTAAAGCTGCTTCAAAAGCAAATATCAAACTTTTAATAGATGCTGAAGAGTCATGGATGCAGGGGGCTGCAGATAAACTGTGTACAAATTTAATGGCTAAATACAACAAGGAAAAGGTGGTCGTTTTTAACACGTTGCAATGTTATCGATGGGATCGATTAAACTACTTAAAAGAAGAGCATAAGAAAGCGCTAGCTAAGGGATACAAATTAGGGTATAAAATAGTCAGGGGAGCTTACCTTGAAAAAGAAAATGAGAGAGCCGAAGCAATGGGCTACAAATCACCTATATTTGAGACTAAAGAAGCTACTGATGCTTGTTTTAATGAAGTTTTAAATTATATTTTAAATAATTTGAGCGAAATAGAATTATTCGTTGGAACTCATAATGAAGAAAGCACTTATTTAGCTATCCGTCAAATGAAAGAAAATAAAATTGCTCAAAACGATTCAAGAGTTTGGTTCGGCCAACTTTATGGTATGAGTGATCACATCACATTCAATTTAGCTAAATTAGGCTATGGTGTTGCCAAATATATCCCCTTTGGTCCAGTTAAAGACGTGATGCCATATTTAATTAGGAGGGCAGAGGAAAATACCTCCGTAGCAGGTCAAACAAGCAGAGAACTTTCGCTTATAAAAAAAGAAAAACAAAGAAGAAAATTATAATTTATTTCTTGATTTCGATTTTTTGTACAATTGCTTTTTTGTCGCAATTTTCAATAGTTAGATATACCAATTTACTAGTTAGTTCATTAGCTAATGGAAATTCTATCTGATATATTTTACAGGAGTCCAATGAGGTGTTGCTTTTTGAAAATAACACCTTACCGTTTATCAATGCCAAAGAAATAAGGGAAGTATCCAGTTGATTTTCTTTAAGAGTAGTCAAACTTTTTAAACTTAATGTTCGGTCTTTATTTCGAATATTTTTTAACACTCTAGCATTAGGACTGTAATCAAATTCACACGATGCCCCACTGCCGCCAATAAAAAAGAATAAGAGAACAATCCCGACAGCAAAACCTCCAAAATAAAATGCAAATCTTTTTAAAATACTCATTAGCTATTTAAATATGGTTGATGAAATAATTCTTTTTAAAATAATAGAATATTTAAATCGCTGTAGGGTAGGCCAAACCAATTAGCAACCGCTTTATTTGTTAATATACCTCGGTAAAAATACAATCCATTTTTTAAACCTGAATCAAATCTTATGGCATTTTCTAACCCACCGGTTTCAGCTATGTTTAACAGATACGGGGTAAATATATTACTGATAGATATCGATGCAGTTTTAGGGTACCTTGCTGGAATATTAGGAACCCCATAATGGATAACTCCATGCTTCATTTTTGTGGGCTGATTGTGACTCGTAATTTCAGTAGTCTCAAAACAGCCTCCCATATCGACACTTACATCAATAATAACGGCACCATTTTTCATTTTTCCTACCATTTCTTCAGTTACCACCACCGGAGCTCTATTAGTTCCTTTGAGCGCTCCAATGGCAACGTCGCATCGTCTTAGGGCTTTCATAAGATACTTAGGTTGTAAAGTAGAGGTATACAACGGTCTACCAACTTTAACTTGAAGATTTCTTAGTCTCGATATAGAGGTATCAAAAACTTTAACATTGGCGCCAAGTCCAAGTGCAGATCTGGTAGCATATTCACCTACCGTACCAGCTCCAACAACGACAACTTCGGCAGGAGGAACTCCACTTATATTGCCAAATAGCATTCCATTACTTAGTTCGTTATTAGCCATTAATTCAGAGGCAATTAATACCGACGCTGTTCCAGCTATTTCACTGAGTGCTTTAACTGCTGGATAACTATGCGCTTCATCTTTAATAAATTCAAAGGCCAATGCTGTAATTTTCTTCTTTGCTAATGCTTCAAAATAACTTTTAGTCCGTGTTTTGAGCTGAAGAGCTGTTATCAAAATTGTCTTTGGTTTAATCAGTTCAATTTCGTCAAGCGATGGAGGTTCAACTTTTAGGATGATAGGGCAAGCAAAAACCTTTTTTTTATCGTCGGTTAGTTCAGCTCCAGCTTCATTATAATCTGAATCTGAAAACCCCGCTTTTTCACCAGCGCCTTTTTCAATTAAAACTCGATGGTCATTAGCAGCCAGAGCCGCAACAGCGTCGGGTGTCAAACAAATTCTTTTTTCTTGAAAATGAGTTTCTTTAGGCAATCCTATGTAAAGTTCACCTTTTTGATTTGTCATTTCAAGGGTCTCTTCTTGAGGAAGTAACTGTTCTTTTGTAAAAGGAGATTTAATATTGGACATTGGTTGTTTATTGCAAGGACTAAGTTACGCAAATTAAACTATTTCAGAATACTATAGTTAAAGATCTAGTACCATTTTTATTTTTATGCATTTTTATTTTCGTGCTATTAGGAGGCAAAAGATTACTGACTTTTTCAGGCCATTCAATTAATTTCCAATATTCAGAAAAAAAATAATCTTCAATGCCTATATCTAGCGCTTCTTCTTCAGTTTTTATTCTGTAAAAATCGAAATGATATATTTTATCATTTACGATTTTATATTCATTTACCAGCGAAAAAGTAGGACTGTTAATAATATCTGTAACTCCCAATTGTTTGGATATTTCTTTTATCAAAGTCGTTTTCCCAACTCCCATTGTTCCGTAAAAAAGAAGTGTTTTATTGGGAACTTTTAGCAATATTTCTTTCGCTATATAGGGAAGGTCGCTTACGTTAAATTTATATTCCATTCAGAAAATTTATTCCAAAAATACAAATTAAAACCGATTGTTTTCAAAACTTTTTGATACAAGCAACGAAACTAAATCCTTATTTTTTTGGGTCTAAAACGATGAAAGGAATCAATACTTCCTCCATAGAAACGCCACCGTGCTGATACGTGTTTTTATAATAGCTTACAAAATGATTGTATCGATTCGGATATGCAAAAAACATGTCACTTTTTGCAAATATGAAAGTACTACTCATATTAATAGCTGGTAGGTAAATTTTTTTTGGATCTTTAGAAACTAAAACATCTTTTTCTTCGTAGGAAAGACTTCTTCCTGTTTTATATCTTAAGTTGGAACTTATATTTTTATCTCCAATAACTTTGGTAGGATACTTTACATTAATAGTTCCGTGATCAGTTGTGATGATTAATTTAAATCCCAATAACGATGCTTGTTGGATAATATCTAACAAGGGAGAGTTTTTAAACCAACTTTGAGTTAACGATCTGTAAGACTTATCGGTAGAGGCCAATTCTTTAATAACCTCCATCTCAGTTTTGGAATGAGAAAGCATATCCACAAAATTATATACCACTGCAATCAGGTCATTGTTTTTATTGGATCTAAAATTTTCAGATAGTTTTTTTCCTTGTTTTAAACTTGAAATTTTATGATAGCTCCAATTTAGTTTTTTACCAAGTCTTTTTAGTTGTGCTTCTAGAAAATCTTTTTCAAACATATTTTTTCCTCCTTCGTCAGTGTCATTCAGCCAAAAATTTGGATATAATTTTTCCATTTCGCTGGGCATTAATCCAGAAAAAATAGAATTTCTTGCATATTGTGTTGCTGTGGGCAAAATACTGTAGTAAAGGTCTTCAGAGTCTTTTTTAAAGCTGCTGTTTAAAAAAGGCTCAAATGCTTTCCATTGGTCGTACCGTAAATTGTCGATTACGACAAATAAAGTTTTTTGCTTTTCAATAACGGGCAATACTTTATCTCTGAATAAGGTGTGCGATAGTGTAGGTACGTTTTCTTGAGAATTGAACCAGTTAGGATAATTTTTATCAATGAACTTACAAAACTGAATGTTAGCTTCGTTTTTTTGGGACTCTAAAATTTCAAACATTCCAGAATCGTCAATACTTTCAAGTTCTAATTCCCAATATACAAGTTTCTGATACATTTCTATCCATTCTTCATAGCTATTGACCATCGATAAATCGGTAGCAATTTTTCTAAATTCTTGTTGATACGAGGAGGTGGTTTTTTCAGAAATAAGTCTTGAAAGATCTAACGTTTTTTTTAAACTCAATAATATTTGGTTTGGATTAACAGGCTTTATGAGATAATCTGCAATTTTCGATCCAATAGCTTCTTCCATTATATATTCTTCTTCACTCTTAGTAATCATCACAACTGGAAGATTGGCCTGATATTCTTTTATTTCTGCTAAGGTTTCAATTCCAGTGAGTCCTGGCATATTTTCGTCAAGAAATACTATGTCAAAATTTTGTTTTTTTATTTCTTCGAGTGCCTCAGTTCCACTTAATGCTTTAGTTACGTTGTAGTTTCTTTTTTCAAGAAAAAGGATATGTGGTTTCAATAATTCTATTTCATCATCCACCCAAAGTACTTTTATATCACTCATATATGTATATTTGTTTTTAAATTAAATACTTTATTCTCGAATACAAAAATAATTCCGTTATTCTATTATACGATATAAATATCAAAAAAAAAATAAAAATTGAATTCCCAGAACAAGCTCAAAATTATTAACGATCCAATTTATGGTTTTATTACCATACCAAGCCCAATCATTTTTGAACTTATTGAACATAAATATTTTCAAAGATTAAGAAGAATTTCTCAAATGGGAATGTCTTACATGGTTTATCCAGGAGCTCATCACACTCGATTCCAACACGCTATTGGCGCGATGCACTTAATGCAAAAAGCTGTTCAAACCCTTATGTTTAAGGGAGTTAAAATATCTGCTGAAGAATCAGAGGCATTGTATATAGCCATATTGTTGCACGACATAGGGCATGGTCCTTTTTCTCATGCCATGGAACATAGTATCGTAGAGGGAATCGATCATGAGTCTATTTCGCTCTTATTTATGTCTGAACTCAACAAAGAATTTAACAACAGATTAACGTTAGCAATTCAAATTTTCAGTAATAACTATCATAGAAACTTTTTTTATCAGTTGATTTCTGGACAATTGGATATGGATCGTTTAGATTATCTTAAACGCGATAGTTTTTATACGGGAGTCTCGGAAGGTTCGATTAATTCAGAACGATTAATCAGTATGTTAAATGTAGTTAATGACAGACTGGTAGTCGAAGAAAAAGGGATTTACTCTGTTGAAAAATTTATTGTCGCCCGTAGATTAATGTATTGGCAAGTATACCTACACAAAACAAGCTTAGTTGCAGAGCAATTATTGACTAGACTCTTGAAAAGAGCTAAACATTTAGTGACAAACGGAATTGTTGTTAAAGCTAGTGAACCTCTACGTTTTTTTCTGAATTATGCGATAACAAAAAAAGCCATAAATGGTGAAATTCTTAATGAATTCGCGAAACTAGACGATAATGATATTATCGCTGCAATGAAATCTTGGCGAAATGAAGATGATTTCGTTCTAAGTAATATATCTAAAATGTTGTTAGACAGAGAGTTGCTTAAAATTGAAATACAAATAGAGGAATTTGATGTTGAATATTTAAATAAATCAAAACATGAATTAATGACTCGATATTCGATAACGGAAGAAGAAGCCTCTTATTTTGTATTTAAAGGGCAAATCACAAATCAGGCGTATAGCATGGAAAAAGAAACCATTAATTTGTATACAAAGCAGAACAAAACCATAGACGTTGCAAACGCGAGTGATCATTTTAACTTAAAAGCATTGTCAAAAAAGGTAGTGAAAAATTATATGTGCTACCCAAAAACAAATAAATAAACCTTTTTTTTTACTTTTGCAGAAAATAAATTTTTTTTTAAAACTATTATTTTGAAATTTACAGCAGCACAGATCGCAGTTATTTTAGAAGGTGAAGTTCAAGGAAACCCTGAAATAGAAGTTTCTAAACTTTCAAAAATAGAAGAAGGAATACCAGAAAGCTTGAGTTTTCTTGCAAATCCTAAGTACACCCAGTACATTTATACTACCAATGCCTCGATAGTAATTGTAAACAAGACTTTCAAGGCTGAAAAGGACATTAAAAGTACTTTGATTCGTGTGGAGGATGCCTATAAATCTTTTTCTAAATTATTAGAATATTATAATCAAGTAAAAATGAATAAAACAGGGATAGAAAGTCCTGTTTATATTTCTGAAAGTGCAGAATACGGTGATAATATTTATATAGGGGCTTTTGCTTATTTAGGAGAAAATATTAAAATAGGAAACAACACAAAAATTTATCCTAATGTTTACATTGGCGATAATGTTGTGATTGGGGATCACGTAACTTTATTTTCTGGAGCTAAAATATACTCTGATACGGTTATTGGCAATAACTGTGTAATTCATAGTAGTGCAATTTTAGGAGCTGATGGGTTTGGGTTTACTCCCAATGAAAAAGGTGAATATACAAAAGTACCACAGACAGGAAATGTTATTATTGAAGACAATGTTGATGTGGGTGCAGCCACCTCTATTGATAGAGCTACTCTTGGATCTACCATCATTAGAAAAGGTGTAAAATTAGACAATCATATACAGATAGCACATAATGTAGAAATTGGAAAAAATACTGTTATTGCTGCGCAAACTGGAATAGCGGGGTCTACAAAAATTGGTGAAAATTGCATGATAGGTGGTCAGGTTGGAATTGTTGGGCACATAAGCATAGGTAATAATGTCAAAATTCAAGCACAAAGTGGTATTGGTCGAAATATTAAGGATAACGAAGCCTTGCAGGGATCACCAGCCCTAGCTTATAGTGACTATAACAGGAGTTATGTTCATTTTAAAAATTTACCAAACACGATGAATAGAATAAATATTTTAGAGAAAAAAAATACCAATGACTAATTTAGATATCAAACAAAAAACAATAGCTAAAGAAGTTTCTCTCTCTGGCGTTGGATTGCATACTGGAAAATCAGTAACGATGACCTTCAAACCAGCGCCAGAAAATTACGGATATGCTTTTATTCGTGTTGATTTAGAAGGGAAACCTATAATTGAAGCAGACGCTAATTATGTTGTAACTACCCAAAGAGGGACCAATCTCGAAAAACATGGAGTTACTATAAATACCTCTGAGCATGTTTTAGCCGCTTTAGTTGGCTTAGGAATTGATAACTGTATGATTGAGTTAAATGCTTCTGAGCCTCCAATAATGGACGGATCCTCTAAATTTTTTATAGAAAAACTTGAATTGGCAGGCATCAAGGAACAAGAAGCATTTGTTGAAGAATATGTAATTAAAGACATCATCACCTACAAGGATGAGAAAACAGGTAGCGAAATAATAGTCATGCCTTCTGATAACTACGAATTAACGACAATGGTTGATTTTGGGACTAATATATTAGGCACTCAAAATGCATCTATTGATGATATCTCTGAATTTAAATCCGAGATATCAGATTCCAGAACTTTTAGTTTTTTACATGAAATAGAAATGCTTTTAGATAATGGCTTGATTAAAGGTGGAGATTTAAATAATGCTATTGTATACGTCGATAAAGAGTTGTCACCTGAAACCATGGATAAATTACGTGTTGCATTCGGAAAAGACACTATTTCTGTAAAACCCAATGGTATTTTAGATAATTTAAACTTACATCACCCTAATGAGGCTGCTAGGCATAAACTTTTGGATGTTATAGGTGATTTAGCATTGGTTGGAACTCGTATACGAGGAAAGGTGATTGCAAATAAGCCCGGACATTTTGTAAACACACAGTTTGCAAAAAAATTATCAAAAATCATTAAGTTGGAAAAAAGAAATAAAATTCCAGTTTTTGATTTATTAAAAAAACCTGTAAAAGATATCAACGCTATTATGGAGGTTTTGCCTCACAGGCCCCCCTTTTTA
>SGZC01000051.1 GCA_004213605.1 Flavobacteriales bacterium | reverse complement strand
ATAGTTTCTGGTGAAGATTTATCATTTATTGACAAAAATCCTCCAGCGGTTTTAAGTTCGTCCAAAATATATTGAGCGTTTGGCTCAATACTCCGATAACCTTGCTGTTGAAGAACAACATCTATTTTATGGTCGTCTCTTATTTTTTTTATGTAAGCTTTTAAGCGATCACCTGTCCTTAAATCTTCAAAAATATCCTCCATATAAATAAGCCCCTTGTGTTGTCCATTTATAATTACATTAGCGCCTTTCTCTGTTAGATGAGTCACCAAAATTTCTACCTCGTCAAAAATTTCTACCGTGATACGATCGTTTTGTAAAAACTGATTAGTTTTGCTAGATCCAGCGAGTCGGTTAGTTTGTTCATCTAAATATAAATAAACAATATACCAATTATTTACTTTCATCGGTCTGGCCTGTTCTTTGAAAGAAACAAACAAATGTTTTTCTAGACCCCAGTCCATAAATGCACCGTGCTTAGTAACATCCGCGCATCTTAAAAATCCAAAACTATGAAGCTGAACGAAAGGCTCGAGTGTTGTTGCAATTGGTCGCTCTTCATAGTCTAAATAGATGAACACTTTTAGTTCATCTCCGATTACATAAGATTCTGGTTTATATTTATGGGGTAGTAAAATAACTTCTTCAGCTTCGCTATCGAAACCAAGATAAAGGCCAGGTTCAGTTTCTCTTAAAATTTTTAAAGTTGTATATTTTCCTATTTCAAACATCTCGCAAATATAAACGCTATTATCAATATAAATTTTAAACCGCCGATAAAATTATTTTAGATATTCAAAATAATCCAAAAGTACTTGATCATTTAAAGAGCCAGGTGTGAAAACTTCTAATAAATGGGGTTGATTTTGTTTACCATAAAAAAGTGGTAACGCATTTTCTAACTCTCTCTTGGTAGTTGCAACAAAATATTTAATATTAAACATTTTAGATAAATACTCAGCTGAAAGGTTGTGCTTAGTCTCTATAAATTCATCAAAGTTTGGCGTGTTTTTATCTCCAGGTAGTATTCGAAAAATACCACCACCACCATTATTAATGATAATAATTTTAAAATTTAAAGGAATGTAATTATTCCAAAGCGCGTTACTATCGTATAAAAAACTTAAATCTCCTGAAATAAATACTGTTTCTTTTTCAGTTGCTACAGCTGCGCCAATTGCTGTAGAGGTACTGCCGTCGATTCCGCTGGTGCCTCTATTGCAAAACACCGCTATGTTTTCTTTAAAATTAAAAAGCTGAGCGTATCGAATAGTGGAGCTATTACTCAACTGTAAATTAATATTAGATGGCAATGAGTTAATTAACTTCGAAAAAACATATAAATCAGAAAAACCAATTTGATCCATGTAAACCGCATGTTTTTTTCTCCTATCGTTCCTTTTATCAATAAAAAAGGATTGATAAGTACTGGTCAACTTAATGGTTAATGGTAAAAATTGCTTAAAGAAAAGAGTGGGAGTCGTTTTAAAGTGATGAGTTAAACAAAAATAAGTATCTAATGCTTTTTTTGTGTCGATATGCCAATGCTCTTGGGGCTTGTTTTTTCTTAATAAAGCTTTAATTTTTTTTGAGATCACCATTCCTCCAAAGGTTAAAAGAATGTCTGGTTGAAACTTTTCAGTATCAATATCATCAAAAGGAGTAATTAATTGATCTATGGAGTTGATTATATTTTTATGATGTAGGTTAGAGGTAGTTTCAGTTAAAATTAGTACAGTCTCATCTTTTGCTAAAATCTCTAAAAAAGTTCCTTCCAATCTATTGAAATAATGAACACCTATCAATATTAATTTTTTCTTTGAGGTGTTCCATTTTTTTGCAAAAAAGGATACATCGTTTATTAAAGTAGAATCCTTTTTTGCTTGAATATCATCATTAATTTCAATAGATAACAAATCACAGGTGTCATATAAAGGTTCTGAAAATGGGACATTTATATGAACAGGACCGCTCTTTTCAATAGCAGTATTTAAGGCTGAAGAAACTAGTATTTGATTAAAATTAATGCAATCATCTTCCTCTATGCAATTACAACTCTCTAAAATATGATTTTCAAAAACATTTTCTTGTCTTATTGTCTGACCGTCTCCTATATCAATTAAACTTGAAGGCCTATCTGCAGATATCACAACTAAAGGGATGTCACTGTAAAATGCTTCCGATACTGCTGGATAATAATTTAATAATGCTGATCCTGATGAGCAAACTAAAACAGTTGGTTTATTGAGCTGTTGAGCTATACCTAGTGCAAAAAAAGCAGCACATCGTTCGTCAACGATACTAAAACAAGAGAATTTTTTATTTTCTGAAAAACCAATAGTTAGCGGAGCGTTTCTAGATCCTGGAGAGATGATAATATTTTCTATCCCTCTTGATATGCATAATTGAGTAATTAATTGAGATAATTTTTTTGATGAATATTTCATTGGTGTAAAAATACAAATAGTAAAAGAATAATACTTTATATCATCGATGAGATTACTTGGAGCATTGTTTGTGATTTATAGGAAGTTTCCTCCCATTCTTTCGAGGGATCTGAGTCCTTAGTAATTCCACAACCAAGATAGAGATTGGCAGTAGTATTCTCAATTTTCATACACCTTAGATTGACAAACAATTTTGAGTTGTTTTTAGATTCATCAACAAATCCTAGGAATCCTGTATAAAAATCACGTTGGTAGTTCTCTTTTTCTAAAATATACGTTTTTGCATAATTTTTAGGTGAACCACAAACTGCAGAAGTTGGATGCAATAGCGACATGATAGTCCTTAGTCCAGTATGTGGTTTTTTAATGGTTCCACTTATATCGGTTCTTAAATGAATCAGAGAACCAGCTTTATGATTATAGGTATTTGAAATAGTTAGGTTGGAAGTTATTTTTTTTAAACTTTTTTGTATCGAGTCCACAACAACCTGTTGTTCGTTTTTTTCTTTTAAATTCCACTCTACCTTTTTACGATGATGATTTTTCTGAGTACCGGCCAGTGCCATTGTTCGAAATGAATCACCATCTGTTTCAAGCAATACTTCTGGAGAGGCGCCACACCATAATCCCGTACTGGGATGATACCATACATATCGAAAAGCTTTAGGGTATAAATTTAATACCCTTTCTATTAATTCAAGAAGGTTAAATTCTTTTAACTGAACTATCTTTTTTCTAGAAATTACAATTTTTGTAGCTTCCTGCGATTGTATATTTTGAATTGCATCTGCTACTAATTTTAAATAGCTTTTTTTATTATTAACGTGATCTGAAGTCTCAATTTCATTTATATCAACATTAGTTTTTAAATAATTAGTTTCAAAATGACAACTTTTTGCTAAAGGGATACAAATAGCCTTATTTTTAATGTCAAAAGGTGAAAAAATAAAATATTCTTTAAAAGAACACTCGGTATTATAATATACAGCATCTTTTTGTAAAATAAAATTTACATTTTCTTTTTCAGGGTATGAATAGAGAACAAAAGGTAAATTATTTTCATACTGTTGTTCAATTTTTTTTAGTAGATGTAGGGTATCCAATTGATCGTTATTTGTGCAGTGTAATAGTCGTTAATTTTACTAAAGAGATTAAGTCTCCGTTTTCATTTTCAATTCGAATTTGCCAAAGTTGGGTCGTTCTTCCCTTATGCAAAGCAATTGCTTTGGCATAAACATAGCCATCTTTTATACTTTTAATATGATTCGCGGCTATTTCTAAGCCCCTAACAGTTACATTATTATTCCCCAGAAAAACAAAAGCGGCTGCACTTCCAATACTCTCAGCCAAAGCGACTGTTGCACCTCCGTGTAGTAAGCCATCTGGTTGATGAACTCTTTTCGTTACGGGCATTTTTGCAACTAAAACCTCATCCGTAAGATCGATAAACTCTATCGCTAGAGTTTCCATCAGTGTGTCTTTACAGATAGCATTACATGCTGCTAAAATCTGTTTTTTATTTTTTTTCATAAAAATCGATTACTTTTGTAAAAATACAAAACGTATTATTAATGGCATCCGAAAAAAGTGTAATCTATTTATCCTCGAATACCTATTCCGTATTAAATAACTATACAACAAAAACAAAAAATGTTTGGGTTGTTTTTCATGGTTTAGGGTATTTAAGCAAGTACTTTATTAACTACTTTTCGAAAATAAACCCCGAAGAAAATTTTATAATTGCACCCCAAGCGCCTTCCAAGTACTACCAAGGAAAGGATTTTAAACATGTTGGCGCCTCATGGTTAACAAAAGAGAATACTATTGAAGAAACTAAAAATGTACTGGCCTATGTTGATCAGGTGTATAAATCTGAAATTAAGGTAAAACCTCCAAATTTAATTATTTTAGGATACTCACAAGGTGTTTCGATAGCAACTAGATGGGTAGCCACAAGAAAAATTAATTGCAATCATTTAGTATTACATTCAGGAGGTATTCCTTCAGAGTTGGAAACTGAAGATTTTTCACATTTAAAAAAAACTAGTAAAGTCTCATATACCTACGGAAATAAAGATCCATATATAAATGATGTAAGAATAACTCAAGAAAGGAGCAAAGGAAATCGTTTGTTTGGGAAATATTTAAAAATTGAGGTATTCGATGGTATTCACGAAATAAATTCCGATTTCATAATGAGAACGTCAAAAGAGAATATTTCTTCAACATAAAAAAAGCGACCCCCTGGGATCGCTTTTAAATTCATCATAGTGATATGATTATTTAACTTCCTCGAAATCTACATCTTCTACATCACTATTTTCTTCCGTTGCTTCTCCTTGTGCTCCAGCATCTCCTGCAGGAGCTCCTTCAGCTTGTTGAGCTTCTGCCTGTGCTTTATACATCTCTTCAGAAGCAGCTTTCCAAGCTTCGTTGATTTTATCCAACGCTGGTTGAATTGTTTCAACTTCTTTAGTTTCATAAACTTTTTTCAACTCTTCTAACGCTTCTTCAACTGGCTTTTTATTACCTTCAGAGATTTTATCTCCAAATTCAGTTAATTGCTTCTCCGTTTGAAAAATCATTGCATCAGCTTCATTTAGCTTATCTGCTTTTTCTTTTACTAACTTATCCGCTTCAGCATTTGCTTCTGCATCTTGTTTCATTTTTTGTACTTCCTCATCCGTTAAACCTGAAGATGCTTCGATACGAATATCTTGAGATTTACCTGTGGCTTTATCAGTAGCACTTACTTTAATGATTCCGTTAGCATCAATATCAAAAGTAACCTCAATTTGTGGTGTTCCTCTTTGTGCTGGTGGAATTCCATCTAGATGGAAACGACCAATCGTTTTATTGTCAGCTGCCATCGGACGTTCTCCTTGCATTACGTGAATTTCAACACTTGGTTGATTATCAGCAGCAGTCGAAAATACTTGCGATTTCTTAGTGGGTATGGTTGTGTTAGATTCAATTAAGTGAGTCATAACACCTCCCATAGTTTCAATTCCTAAAGAAAGTGGAGTTACATCTAATAACAATACATCTTTTACATCTCCTGTTAACACACCCCCTTGAATAGCAGCTCCTAAAGCAACTACCTCATCTGGATTTACTCCTTTATTTGGTTTTTTACCAAAGAATTTTTCTACTGCTTCTTGCACTGCAGGAATACGTGTAGATCCACCTACTAGAATTATTTCATCGATATCACTTTTTGAAATTCCAGCATCTTTTAAAGCTTTTTCACAGGGTGCGATGGTTCTTTTTACCAAGTCATCGATTAATTGCTCAAACTTTGATCTTGTTAATGATCTCACCAAGTGCTTAGGTCCACTAGCAGTAGCGGTAACATATGGTAAGTTTATTTCTGTTTGAGTAGACGCAGACAATTCAATTTTTGCCTTCTCCGCAGCTTCTTTTAAACGTTGAAGAGCCATTGGATCTTCACGTAAATCAATACCTTCATCACCTTTAAACTCCTCGGCCAACCAGTTAATAATTTTCTGATCAACATCATCTCCTCCTAAATGAGTATCTCCGTCAGTAGACAAGACCTCGAATACACCGTCTCCTAATTCTAGAATAGAAACATCATGTGTACCGCCACCAAAATCAAATACTACGATTTTTTGGTCGGTTCCTTTTTTATCCATTCCATAAGCTAAAGCTGCTGCAGTTGGCTCATTAATAATTCTTCTCACTTTTAATCCAGCAATTTCACCAGCTTCTTTTGTTGCGTGACGCTGACTATCATTAAAATATGCTGGTACAGTAATTACTGCTTCCGTTACACTTTGTCCTAAATAATCTTCTGCAGTTTTCTTCATTTTTTGAAGAATCATTGCAGAAAGTTCTTGTGGAGTATACATTCTTCCATCGATATCTACACGAGCAGTATCGTTATCACCTTTTACTACTTTATAAGCAGCACGTTTTGCTTCTTTATCAGATTCAGTGAACGTATTTCCCATAAATCTTTTAATTGAAGAAATAGTTTTTGTTGGGTTGGTTACTGCTTGTCTTTTCGCAGAATCTCCAACTTTAATTTCACCATCTTCAACAAATGCAATAACTGAAGGTGTTGTTCTTTTTCCCTCAGCATTAGGAATTACGGTTGGTTCACTACCTTCCATTACAGCCACACAAGAGTTGGTTGTTCCTAAATCGATTCCTATTATTTTACTCATAACTATAAATTATATTTTTATTTATCTTAATTTCAAATCTCAACCTTAATTGAGACACTTGGTATATGGCAATCTTTATGCCAGTAGATTTGATATGACAGGGTGGCAGATTTATTCTTAAAAAGTCAGTCAAATTAATGTTTAGTTGTTTTAAGTTTTAATAGCTCTTTCCATTGGGTGGTATATCTAGGGCTTCGATCTTCCTTTACTAATTCCCATTCTTTAACTCGCGTTCCTACTAAGCCTGAAAATAATGTGGACTTACCATACTTGCGATTAATTTTATCAAAAACATGCATCAATTCATTTTTTTCCCAACGAGGAGTTGGTGTAAACAAATTTCCTTGCACGTAGTTGTTAGGAATAATTCCACTTAAACAGACACCTACTTTTTTAAAACGATAACCTGGCCTATAAATACTATTTAACGCTTTTTTTGCCTCCGAAATTAAAACAAAGGTATCACTTGTAGGTATACTTAGCGTTACCGTAACACTATTAGAGTATTGCTTATCACGATCGCTGAAGTAATTGGTATGCAAGAATACCTGAAGATAGGTTGCACAGGATTTTTGGCTTCGAAGCACTTCACTCACTTCACTAATGTAGGAGGAGCACGCTTCCTGAATCATTCCTAAATCTTCTATTTTTTTTCCGAAAGATTTTGCAGTACCGATTCTCTTTTTTGGTGCAGGCATGGTTTTAAATTCAATACTAGATTTTCCTTGTAATTCGTTCCAAATACGAAGGCCTACCACGGTCATATTCTTCCGAACCCACTCCCCTGGAAGTTGTGTAAACTCATAAGCGGTTAAAATACCTATTCCTTTTAAACGCTTCGAATGCTTACTCCCGATTCCCCATACCGTACTGATATCTGCCCATTTTAACGCTTCAATTCTTTTTTCTTCGGAGTCGATAACAAAAACACCCTTGTTCTCTGAAACTCGTTTCTTAGAAATTTTGTTAGCTAATTTTGCTAACACCTTGGTAGGCGCAATACCAACTCCTACAGGCAGTCCTGTATATTTAAAAATAGTATCCTTAATTTGGTGCCCATAATAGTTCATAGAAAAATGTTTCATTCCAGATACGTCTACAAAAGCTTCGTCAATACTATAAATTTCAACTTCTGGCGAAAAAGAACTAAGAATATTCATAACACGTTGAGACATTTCGCCGTAAAGCGTATAATTAGAAGAAAAAAAAGTTACTTTATTTTCTATGAGTTGTTTTTTAATCTTAAAAACAGGCTCAAACATAGGAATTCCAGAAAGTGCTTTAGCTTCTTTGTTTGCAGCAATTACACAACCATCGTTATTACTTAATACCACCACAGGTTTTCCCCACAAGTCTGGTCTAAAAACTTGCTCACAAGTAACATAAAAACTATTGCAATCCACTAAAGCAATCATCTAGCGTAATGAATAATATAACTAATTAAACCCCATAAAATAAATTCTGTTTCTAAAGAGGCTCCAGAAAATCTAATTACTTTAAACTCACCGTCTAAAACTACTAAAACTAAATCATTTTTTTTTGGAGTTAAGGATCGATCTATAAGTAATACATCTTTGTCCAAAATATTGTAATTTGAAAGTTCGTCTCCGTCTATTCTCACATAAAAAGTAGCATCACGATTAGCAATCAACTCATCGTGTAAATCGATACTTGGTTCTGCATAATGTGCTGCTGGGCTTGGAAAACCAGTTTGTTTAGATATCCCTGAAACATGGTTGTTGTTTATTTTACTAAGCTTTCCTGACGAGAATATTTCCACGATTCAAAAATATGGAATATTTCCATTTTAAATATGGAATATTTCCATTTTTTTTTAAAAATTTAATATTTATTTCTTCGCTTCTAACTTCAAATTTTATCATAACCAATATAAATTGATTGTGACGGGATTTCGTATCAGAATATTTTAAAAATTAAGCGCCAAAATTAGTACATTTACCATTCAATTTGAAAATTATGAGCACTGCCAAAAAAGAATACAAACGAATAACTACCAAAACATTGGTGGATATGAAGAGTAAGAATGAAAAAATAGCGATGCTAACGGCTTACGATTACACGATGGCTAAAATATTAGATAATGCTGGAATAGATGTAATCTTGGTGGGTGACTCTGCATCGAATGTAATGGCTGGTCACGAAACCACCTTACCCATTACATTAAACGAAATGATATACCACGCCTCTTCCGTAGTAAGAGCAATTGATAGAAGCTTAGTGGTCGTCGATTTACCATTTGGAACATATCAAAGTGATCCTAAAAAAGCTTTAAGGTCTGCCATTAGAATCATGAAAGAAAGTGGTGGGCATGCTGTTAAATTAGAAGGAGGAAAAGAGATAAAGGATTCCGTTAAAAGAATTTTAAATGCAGGAATACCCGTAATGGGTCACTTAGGACTTACCCCACAATCTATCTATAAATTTGGAACCTATACCGTAAGAGCAAAAGAAGAAGAAGAAGCTAAACAATTAAAAAAAGACGCTTTATTACTTGAAAAATTGGGGTGCTTTGCAATTGTATTGGAGAAAGTACCTGCAAAACTAGCTGAAGAAGTTGCTAGAAGTCTTCAAATTCCAATCATAGGTATTGGTGCAGGTAGTGGTGTCGATGGTCAAGTTTTAGTGACTCATGATATGTTGGGTATGACACACGAATTTAATCCAAGATTTTTGAGAAGGTATTTAGATATGTTCACAGAAATGACCAATGCATTCAGAAAATATACAAATGATGTTAAAAAAGGAGACTTTCCTAGTGAAAAAGAGCAATATTAATAATATAAACATAGCAGTTGCCTCTAAAAATTATATCAAATAAAGAAAATCTTCAAGTTATTTATGAAGACAATCACATCATCGCAATTAATAAAAGAGTTGGTGATATTGTACAAGGAGACCAAACAGGAGATACTCCCCTTTCTGAAGTTGTCAAACATTACATAGCTAAAAAATACAATAAGTCCGGTAAGGTATACCTGGGTGTAGTTCACCGCTTAGACAGACCTACAAGCGGAATTGTAATATTTGCTAGAACTAGTAAAGCCCTAACACGACTTAATAAATTGTTTTCAGAAAGAAAAACCGAAAAAACCTATTGGGCTATTGTAAAAAAAAAGCCGGCCAAAGCATCAGATCTAATAATTCATTATCTTAAAAGAAATTCTAAACAAAATAAATCCTATGCTCATAATAATGAAATTTCAGATAGCAAAAAAGCTATTTTAGAATATCAAGTTATTAAAAACCTGGATCACTATTCGCTGTTAGAAATCAATTTAAAAACAGGAAGGCACCACCAAATTCGAGCTCAACTATCTAAAATTGGATCACCAATAAAGGGAGATTTAAAATATGGCTTTGACAGAAGTAATTCAAATGGAGGTATTCATTTACATTCAAAGAGACTGTCTTTTATACACCCTGTAAAAAATGAAAAAATTATTTTAACTGCTCCACTACCAAAAGGTCCTTTATGGAATACCTGCGGTTAGATTGAATTAACAATCAATTAATAATGCTTATGAAATTATTTGATTTAGAATATGAATCCAAACGAAACTTATTACCATTGGATGGTACCGTCAATTATTTTGGTAAAATTTTAAATCAAGAGCAAGCTGATTATTATTATCAGTCATTACGAAATGGTATTCAATGGAAACATGATGAAGCAATGATGTTTGGAAAAAAGTTAGTAACCAAGCGGAAGGTTGCTTGGTATGCAAACAAAGCCTTTAGTTACACCTACTCTAAAATAACCAAGCAAGCTACACCTTGGACTCAAGAATTATTAGAACTAAAAAACATCATTGAAGAAACTACTAAAGAACAGTACAATTCCTGCTTATGTAATCTATATCATACCGGTGAAGAAGGAATGGGTTGGCACAGTGACGGTGAAAAAGATTTAAAAAAAAATGGTGCGATTGCATCAGTAACTTTAGGAGCAGAAAGAAAGTTCGCATTCAAGCATAAGGAATCGAAACAAAAAGTAGAAATTTATCTGGAGCACGGGAGTTTATTGGTCATGAAAGATGAAACGCAAACTCACTGGTTACACAGACTTCCTCCTACAAAAAAAATTAATACCCCTAGAATAAATCTTACTTTTAGATGTATTGTAAAAAACAGTTAACCTAACCAACCCTCTCGATCCAAACTTCGATACTGAATGGCCTCTGAAATATGTTCACTTAAAATATTTTTAGAACCTTCTAAATCTGCAATAGTTCTAGAAACTTTTAAAATACGGTCATAAGCCCTTGCAGACAGATTAAGTTGCTTCATTGCACTTTTTAGTAATTTAATAGAGGTGTCACTTAATTTACAAAATTGTCTAATTTGTTTCACTCCCATCTGAGCATTGTAAAAAATAGTTTCTGAATCATTAAATCTTGTAGTCTGTATATTTCTTGCTTTAATAACGCGTTCTCTAATAACTTTACTTAATTCACCTCTGCGATCAGCACTTAATTTATCAAAAGGAACAGGTGTTACCTCTACGTGGATATCTATACGATCTAATAATGGCCCAGAAACTTTACTTAAATACCGTTGCATTTCAGCGGGTGTTGAGGTCATGGGTGCATTTGTATCATTAAAATATCCACTAGGACTGGGGTTCATACTTGCGACTAACATAAAACTGGATGGGTACGTAACGGTAAATTTAGCTCTCGAAATAGTTACTTCTCTATCTTCCAGAGGTTGCCTCATAACTTCTAAAACTGTTCTTTTAAATTCT
>SGZC01000050.1 GCA_004213605.1 Flavobacteriales bacterium | reverse complement strand
TTCTGGTACTCCTTTTAACCAACCTATTGGTAATTGGGATGTTAGTAATGTGACTAATATGGATGGTATATTTTATGGTTCTTCTTTTAACCAAGATATAAGTTCTTGGGATGTGAGTAATGTGTCCAATATGAGTAGTATGTTTGCTGATACTCCTTTCAACCAAGACATAAGTTCTTGGGATGTGAGTAATGTAACTGATATTAGTGGTTTGTTTTATCAATCTGTTTTTAACCAAGACATTAGTTCTTGGGATGTGAGTAAGGTAACTGATATGGTTTATATGTTTAGTGGTACTTCTTTTAACCAAGATATAGGTAATTGGGATGTGAGTAGTGTTACTAATATGGATAGTATGTTTATTAATACCTCAGCTTTTAACCAAGATATTAGTGCTTGGGATACAAGTAATGTGACTAATATGAGTTATATGTTTTCAAGTGCTAATGTTTTTAATCAAGATATAAGTTCTTGGAGTATAGATGGTGTTACAAATTGTGGAGGTTTTAGTGAAAATTCACCTCTATCACAAGCAAACACCCCCAACTTTACTAACTGTGGTTTTTAATCTTAAGATAACACCCTTGCTTTTGTGTATGGGTTTTGAAAGGTGCTATTTAATTATAGTGCCTTTTTTTTTGTCTTATGGTTTTTTAAAAATTGACTATTTTAGCAGAACTACTAAATCAACAAAATGAAAAAACTATCCTATCTATTTTTAGCACTTCTAATGCTATCTTGTACAACCGATGATAACAATAACGCAGATAATAGTAACACCCTTGAAAAAGAGTGGTTGTATACCCATACTGCTTTAGAAGCAACAGCAACCTCAAGCACAACTATTGTAATGCCTTTTACAGCAGATATATTTGCTTTTACCGATAGACCTAATAGAGAACATAAATACATCAGCGGTGATGAATTTGCTTCCTATTGGAATGATTATGATGATGAAAATAGTTTTAAGTTAGACCCTCCCAATGCTGTTTTAACGTGGGTAGATGCAGATGGAGTTTCTGAAGTTGAAGTAGTGATTACCGATGCTAATTTTGATGGTGCTAATGTTATTTATACTATTGAAAACACCACCATTACACCCAATCAAAGTTTTGAGGATGTGAGTTTGTTTGTGGATGGTAATGGGAATGATAATGCAGTTTATGTAGGACCTAATAACATTGTTATGGCAAGTGCGGGTGCAGTAAACAATGAACAAGGTAACATAGGTAATGTTACTTATACTGTTGTTAATTTAACAACTTTAAAGTTTTTGATTGAACAAGGAGATGATGTTACCAAAGTGGTTCCATCTTTAGTAACCGATATGAGTGATTTATTTAAGAATAATTCTACTTTTAATCAAGATATAAGTACTTGGGATGTGAGTAATGTGACTAATATGGGTGGTATGTTTGCGGAGTCTTCTTTTAACCAAGACATAAGTTCTTGGGATGTAAGTAATGTAATTGATATGAGTGGTTTGTTTTATGAATCTGATTTCAACCAAGACATTAGTTCTTGGGATGTGAGTAATGTTACTAATATGAATAGTATGTTTAGTGTTTCTTATTTTAACCAATATATTGGTTCTTGGGATGTGAGTAGTGTTACTAATATGCAGTTTATGTTTAGTGGTGCATCAGCTTTCAACCAAGACATCAGTTCTTGGGATGTGAGTAATGTAACTAATATGAATAATATGTTTTTTAGTTCTTCTTTTAATAAAGATATAGGCAATTGGGATGTGAGTAATGTAACTAATATGTATGGTATGTTTGGTGAGGCTACTTCTTTTAATCAACCTATTGGTGCTTGGGATGTGAGTAATGTGACTACTATGAATAGTATGTTTTATGGTGCTACTGCTTTTAACCAAGATATCAGTTCTTGGAGTGTTGATAATGTAACAGATTGTGGTCAGTTTAGTACTGATGCACCTCTAACAGAACCAAACACCCCCAACTTTACCAACTGTACTCCTTAACCTTAAGATACCACCCTTGCTTTTTTAGGGGTTTTGAAAGGTACTATTTAATTATAGTGCCTTTTTTGTGTTTATTTTTTATTATTTACTGTCAATTTTACTGTCAGTTTCAGCTGTTTTTACTGTCAGTTTTGTTTATATTTGGTTTTTAACTTTGTTAGTTTTAAAATAAAACGTGGTTAATATCAACTGAATTACACTCAATTAATACACTCTTAATCCCTTTGTATACTTGAGTTTAAAGCAAAAAAAAGAGTCACCATTTCTGATGACTCCTTTGTAGCGAGAACGAGACTTGAACTCGTGACCTCCGGGTTATGAATCCGACGCTCTAACCAGCTGAGCTACCTCGCCATATTTTATTTAATGCTGGATCGCTAAATTAGTATTAATTCTCGATTTTTAGCGGTGGCAAAGATAACAACAATTTAGCGCAGCACAAACATTCCGATAATTTTTTATCATATTTATTTAGTCTTAATTTACAAATCTTAGAAACATTTATTCCTACTTTCTTTTCCAGTTATGAATTAATATATATATATTGGCATTGCAAATCAACACCCTATGAGCGATAAAACAAAATATGAAATGGAATTCCCCATTCATGCGTCCCCTTCACTTTTATTTCAATACATTTCGACGCCCTCTGGTATGCAGGAGTGGTATGCTGATAATGTAAACTCAAGAGGGGAGTTTTTTACTTTTATCTGGGAAGGTTCCGAAGAAAAAGCCAAATTGCTGTCCAAAAATAAGGGACAGTCCATTCGCTTTCAGTGGATCGATGATGCGGATACCGATTATTATTTTGAAATGCGTATTCAAGTGGATGCCATTACCAAAGACGTTTCGATTATGGTGACCGATTTTGCAGAAGATGATGAAATTGAGGAAGGCAAAATGTTATGGGAAAATATGATTTCAGAATTAAAACAATTACTAGGTTCTGTTTAAAAACTGTTTAATAGTATTTATATTTGCACCGTCTTCAATAAAAAGACGGTTTTTTTATGATCAATTTAAATGGAACCATAACGAGCCATGAAGCAGC
The DNA here is from genome assembly GCA_004213605.1 of Flavobacteriales bacterium. Taxonomy (GTDB): domain Bacteria; phylum Bacteroidota; class Bacteroidia; order Flavobacteriales; family Flavobacteriaceae; genus Marifrigoribacter. Next base: position 8,407 of record SGZC01000050.1, on the reverse strand, counting down.
TAAGTTATCGTTAAAAAATAGAGGTTTATTGTATGGTGATGCCGTTTTTGAGACCATAAAAGCGGTCAATGGGCAACTCTTTTTTTGGGAAGATCATTACTTTAGACTGATGGCCTCCATGCGCATTCTACGAATGGACATTCCCATGCACTTTTCGATGGAATTTTTGGAGGATGAAATAAAAAAAACGATTCGTGCTGCGGCCTTCGATAAACAAGCTGTTAGAATTAAACTTTATGTAAACCGTAAAGAAGGAGGGAAGTACAATCCTACCAATCATGATGTCGATTATTTTATTGAGCTAGAAGCCACCGGAAATCCTTTTTATACCTTCAATGAAGATCCTTACAGAGTCGAACTTTTTAAAGATCATTATATTTATGCAAATTTATTATCGACCCTAAAGTCCAATGCAAAAACAGTCAATGTCTTGGGCAGTATTTATGCCACGGAAAATGGCTATCAAAACTGTTTGTTATTAAACGAAAAAAAGATGGTAGTCGAAGCGCTACAAGGCAATTTATTTTTAGTCAAAGGGACGACCATTATTACCCCTCCAACCAGCGATGGTTGTTTGCGAGGAATCATCAGGAAACAACTCATAGAAATTGGTAAAACCCTTAAAGAATATAAAATAGAAGAAAAATCGATCTCTTCTTTCGATCTCCAAAAAGCGGATGAGCTGTTTATTACTAACGTAATGATCGGGATTCAGCCTATTAGTAATTACCGTAAAAAAAGTTATGGTACTGAAGTAGCTAAAATGTTACTTCAAAAATTGAATGTAAAAGCACGATTGACTTCCTAGTTGTAAGAGGGGTTTTCAGGAGCATTGGACCAAATAAGATAGTCGCCACCAAATTCGATCATTTTTTCTTTCCAAAAATTAGCATCGGTTTCTCCTAAAAGTCTATTTTTATAATTATTAGAACTTACCACCCAACTATTTACTTCCAGTTCTTGTTCTAGTTGTTGGTTGCTCCAACCGGAGTAACCCAGAAAAAAACGAATTTCAGATTCCTTAACTTGATTTTCCTGCAATAGGCTTGTAATTTCGTTAAAATCGCCACCCCAATAAATTCCATTTGATATTTCGATACTGTTGGGAATTAATTCGGGTATTTTGTGAATAAAATACAAATTGTCTTGTTCTACAGGACCTCCATTATAAACTGGAATGGTCGAGTTTATTTCAGGAATAAAATCGCGGATAGTGTAGGGTAAGGGTTTGTTGAGAATAAAACCAACCGACCCATTTTCGTTATACTCTGCTAAAAATACCACCGATCTATTAAAAGAGAGGTCACCGATAATAGAGGGTTCGGCCACTAACAAGAATCCTTTATCAGGTTTTAATGAGATCATGTATTTTTTTTAATTAAATCTAAGTATTAATTTTAAAAAATACAAGTAAATTATAACGATTCGTTGATTATGAATCAAAAAAAATCCCCATTTCCAGGAAGGAGAGGGGATTTTTTAAATAAAAAGTAAAATCTTAGTTTACGCTACTGCTTAAATCTGATCCTGCTTTAAATTTAACAACGTTTTTAGCTGCAATTTTAATAGTTGCTCCAGTTTGTGGGTTTCTTCCATCTCTTGCAGCTCTTCTAGAAACTGACCAAGAACCAAAACCTACTAAAGAAACTCTATTGCCTTTCTTTAATGCTCCTCCTACTTCACTTAGCATACACTCTAATGCTTTTTTTGCTGCTGCTTTTGTAACGCCAGCATCTGCTGCCATTGCGTCGATTAAATCTGATTTGTTCATAAGTTGTAAAAATTAAATAATTGGTTAAACTTTTTTTGTAAATTCTTATACAAATTTAACGGGATTATCGGTTCACGCAAGTAATGACGTACTAAATAGCGTTTTTTGTTGATAACTTTAGGACTTTGTTAATAAAGTAAAGAGGTTTTAGGTAAATTTTGTAAATTCAATAATAATAAGGCTTTACAACATTTTTGAATTTTCATCAAAAACATAACCATTTAAAAGTGCTTTTACGTTCATTTTACGTTTTCCAGGAATTTGTATTTCATGGATAGATAGCAGTCCATTTTTGGCGGCTACTTTTAATTCATCTTTGGTCGCGATAAGGTGTCCTAATGCAAATAAATGTTTTTCTATATTATAATCGCATCGATAAATTTTAACCGTTCCAATTTCATTTCGATTAAAGAGCTCTGACCACGCAGCAGGGTAGGGATCAAGACCACGAATTAAGGCATCGATATCTTCTACGTTGGCAGACCAGTCTATTCGTGTATTTTCTTTATTTAGTTTGGGAGCCATTTTTAAATTCTCAAGATTGCTTTGTTGAATGGGCGCTTCCTTTCCTTGTTCAATCAAGGCCACTGTGTCAAGAACCAGATCTGCTCCAGAATTCATTAAGGTGTCGTAGAGACTTCCAATCGTAGACCGAGCATGAATGGGGATTTCCTCTTTTAAAATAATGTTACCGGTGTCGATGGCATCATCAATAAAAAAGGTGGTAACCCCTGTTTTTTTCTCCCGATTTATAATAGCCCAATTAATAGGTGCAGCACCTCTGTATTGGGGTAATAAAGAGGCGTGTAAATTAAAAGTACCATAGCTAGGCAACTTCCATACTGATTTGGGCAACATTCTAAAAGCGACCACGATTTGAAGATTGGCATTTAAATTTTTTAATTGCTCTAAAAAGGAATCTTCTTTTAAATTGGTGGGTTGTAAAAGCGGTAATTGATGGGATAAAGCATATTCTTTAACAGCAGAGGGTTTTAATTTTCGACCTCGCCCCGCTGGTTTGTCGGGTGCAGTAATAACCCCTACAATTTGATATTTACTCATTACTAATTTTTGAAGCACCCCCACAGCAAAGTCGGGAGTTCCCATAAAAACAATTCTTAAATCTCTCATTAATTTAGATAGTATTCATTTTTAGTATTTATTTTTAACGTCCCCGCATCCATTAATTTTTGGAGTACAAAAACCACCTTAGGCTCTGTAAAAGTAAGTTTTTCTGTCATGATTCTAGAGGTCATTTCTTTTTCTTCGAGTAGTTGTACAATTTTTTTTGCAATGATTTTTAGTTCCTCTTTGCTAGGTGTCTTTTCTTGGGGGGCACATACCGAGCAAATTCCACAGTTTTCTGCATCTAATTCTCCAAAATACGTAAGTAATTGTACACTTTTACAGGTAGTGGTGTTACTCACGAATTTTAAAACAGAATTTACCTCATTTTCTTTTTTATGATTCAAGGCGAGCAACTGTTTAGAAACGCGATTGATTGTTTTTTTATCTTCTCTCGGGACAATAAAGGTAATGGTCGCATCGGTATGAAATAGTTTTAACTCCAAGACTCCTTCTTTTTCCATCTTTTCGAGTGCTTTTATAATCGTGTTTACCGACTGCCCTGTTTTGGAGGCAATTAATTCAATTCGAACCGAAGTAGGAGTCTCAAAAATACCCCCATACATTCTTAAAATAGTCTTACCTATGATAGCAATCGACGGATGTTGGTCTAAATACTTGATGAGTTTTTCAGAACTAATTTTAAATTTCAGAATAGACTTTCGTCCAAATAGCTTGGAGAGTTGAATCACTCCCAATCGTTCTAGGGCGGTAAGCCCATTGTAAGTAGTTAAGGTATTTAGATGGTAGTGTTTGCAAAATTCCAAATAATTAAAACTATGACTTGAAAATTCACCTTCGCCATAAGGTATTTGAAAAAAATTGCACAAGGAGCGGTACAAACTTTTTATCTGATCGGTAGTGGGTCTCGAGTCTAAAAATTGTTTTTTAATTAAAACCTTGTCGTAATCGTTGTAAAGGATCATTGCCGTTGAATAATTGCCATCCCTACCGGCTCTACCGGCTTCTTGGAAATAACTTTCGATACTCTCTGGTAATTGAGTATGAAAAACATAACGAACCTCGGGATGATCGATTCCCATACCAAAAGCATTGGTGGCAACCATGACCGTAATTTTACCTTGAAGCCAATCATTCAATCTATTTTTTTTATCCTCTGAACTAATTCCACCATGAAAAAATTGACTTTTAATATTCAAACTGTTGAGTTGATTACTAATTTCAACTGTTTTTTTACGACTCCGTACATAGACAATGGAGGAGTCTTTTTTATTTTTAAGGAGCTGTTCTATTTTATAAATTTTATCCTCTTGGTATTGCACTTTGTAGGCTAAATTTTTTCGAGAAAAAGAACTTTTTAGGATGGCTGGATCATCTAATTTTAGTTGGACGACGATATCGGACACTACTTCGGGTGTTGCAGTAGCAGTCACGGCAATCATAGGAACTAGTGGGTGAAAAGTTCTTAGAATATTGCAATTTTTATAAGAGGGCCTAAAATCATTTCCCCATTGCGAAATACAATGAGCTTCATCAATTGCAAAAAGATTGACATCCATTTGCTTGATATAATTTTGAACCAATTCTTGGTTTAAACGCTCTGGTGATACATATAAAAATTTATAATTTCCGTATAGGGCATTGTCCAGCAAGATATTTAAATTTTGAAAGGAGATTCCTCCGGGTATACTTAAGGCCTTAATTCCCTTATTTTTTAACGTAGTAACCTGATCCTCCATCAGTGCAACCAGTGGCGAGACAACAATACAAATTCCCTCTTTAGCAATCGCTGGTATTTGAAAACAAACAGACTTTCCCCCGCCAGTAGGCAACAAACCAATGGTGTCTCTCCCATTGATGACCGTTGTAATAATTTCTTCCTGTTTGGCTAGAAATTGTGGGTATCCCCAATATTCTTCTAATATTTGATGCGGGTTTTTCAATACTTATAGTGCTAAATAAGTGATCATAAAATGCATGCGTTCTTTTAGGGTCCCAAAAGGAACCTCAATGATTTTATAGCCATACTTTTGGTAGCTATGAATTAAAAAATCGTGAATTTTTTTGGATTCCTCGAAAGTTTCGTAGCGTTCATTGTCTTGAGTATAGATAGCTTTCCAAGGAGGGAGTAAAAAAACGGTATCGTAGCGATAAGTTTGGCAGATCGTATCAAAACTATCGGGATAGGAAACCTTTGTAAAATTTAGATAAGCCGGAATGTCGGGCAATCCTCTATCGTAAAACAATAGGTTTTTTTTTAAATGACTCACTTCCTGATGTTGTTTTAAACGCCCTTCCAACAACTGCTGGCTAAACAGGATGGGGTCTGAAAGAAATAGTTGATCGATCCCCTTTTTTTGGGCTTCCAGCGTTACCTGTCTCGAAATTTCATTTTGGCATTGGTATCCCTTTTCTTCTAAAAAAGATATTAGAGAAGTTTTTCCAGTTCCTGGTCCACCAGTGATGACTATTTTTTTGGACATATAAAAAGATATTATGCAAATAACGTAAATAATTATTGATAGCGAAACCCTATATTTGTATTCTGTAATAAATATATAATGCGCAGCGAAAAAGATACAGCGGCTTTCTATAAAAAATTAAAAAAGAGTTTAAAAAACGACACGCAATGGCCAGCCCTTTACTTGTATAAATTTATCGTTCCTTCCAACGAAACAAAAATTGCAACTATTGAGGCTATATTTGCCAATACCAATGCAGAAATTACAAAAAGAAACTCCTCCAAAGGCACCTATACCAGTGTGTCGATTAAAGTTAAAATGAAATCGCCAGATGCGGTAATCGAAAAATATAAAAAAGTTTCTAAAGTGGAAGGAGTAATTTCTTTATAAAATTAGTATTTTGCACTCAGTATTAGATTACTTCACAAATTAATTCACCTTGTAGCTTACCAAACTACAATTTTATCCAAAAATTTTGATAGATCACATAGAGTACAATTCGGAGAGGCCAAAACTTATTATACCTGAATATGGTAGACATATTCAAAAAATGGTAGATTTTGCTATTTCCAGAGAATCCAAAGAAGAAAGAAACAAAGTTGCTAATAGTATTATTGCAGTTATGGGTAACTTAAACCCGCATTTACGAGATGTTCCAGATTTTCAACACAAACTTTGGGATCAGCTATTTATTATTTCTGACTTTAAATTGGACGTTGATTCTCCATATCCAGTTCCCAAAAAAGAAGAGCTTCAAGAACGACCAGAGGCGCTGAATTATCCTCAAAACTTCCCCAAATACCGATTTTATGGTAATAATATCAAGCGAATGATTGATGTTGCTAACAGTTGGGAAGAAGGCGATAAAAAAGAAGCCTTGGTGATTACCATTGCTAACCATATGAAAAAATGCTTTTTGAATTGGAATAAAGATACCGTTGAAGATGACGTGATTTTTAATCATTTATATGAGCTTTCAGAGGGAAAACTTAATCTTAAAGACTCTGAAGAAAAACTATTGGATGCAATGACAATTCTTAAAAATAAGAAAACCTATGGTCAAAAGAAGCATCAAAAAAATTATAAAAACAATAAAGGAAGAGTTAGAAAAAAATATTAATCATTAAACAATAATAGCCACTAACTACAGGTTTTTATTGTATAATAGAATCAAATTAACAATTTTTATGGGATCATTTCGTATTGAAGGAGGTTATAAATTAAAAGGAGAAATTATACCTCAAGGTGCAAAAAATGAAGCATTACAAATTTTGTGTGCGGTACTACTTACAGACCAAGAAGTTATCATTAGCAATGTACCCGATATACGTGATGTCAATAAATTAATTGAAATTTTAGGCAATCTTGGAGTTAATATCCAACAATTAGGAAAAGGATCGTATTCTTTTAAAGCTGATCAATTGAATTTGAATTATCTTGAGTCCGAGCGATTTAAAGAGGAAGGCAGTTCTTTACGTGGATCCATCATGATAGTAGGCCCTTTATTAAGCAGATTTGGTAAAGGATTTATTCCACAACCAGGAGGTGATAAAATCGGACGTAGAAGGCTTGATACCCACTTCGAAGGTTTTATAAAATTAGGTGCTACTTTTAGATATAATAAAGAAGAGTGTTTTTATGGTGTTGAAGCCCCTAAAGGACTCAAAGGTACCTACATGTTATTGGATCAGGCATCGGTTACTGGTACCGCAAATATATTAATGGCTGCTGTTTTAGCTGAGGGAACCACCACCATTTACAATGCAGCTTGTGAGCCATACCTTCAACAACTTTGTAAGATGTTGGTTTCTATGGGAGCGAAAATTAATGGAATTGGTTCCAACTTATTGACTGTAGAAGGTGTAACGTCATTACAAGGTTGTCAGCACAGAATTTTACCAGATATGATTGAGATCGGAAGTTGGATAGGATTAGCTGCAATGACCAGAAGTGAAATTACCATTAAAAATGTTAGCTGGGAAAATCTTGGTTTAATTCCTGAAACCTTCAGAAAGTTGGGAATTACGTTAGAAAAAGTAGGAGATGATATTTACATTCCTCAGCAAGAAAGTTATAAAATTCAGGGTTATATTGACGGTTCAATATTAACGGTTTCCGATGCTACATGGCCAGGTTTTACTCCCGACTTATTGAGCATTGTATTGGTGATTGCGACCCAGGCAAAGGGGAGTGTGCTTATTCACCAAAAAATGTTTGAAAGTCGTCTTTTCTTTGTGGACAAACTCATCGATATGGGTGCTAAGATTATTCTTTGTGATCCTCACCGCGCAACGGTTATCGGGCATAACTTTGAGTATCCACTTAAGGCAACTACCATGGTATCACCAGACATAAGAGCGGGAATCTCTTTATTAATTGCTGCATTATCTGCCAATGGAACCAGTTTCATTCAGAACATTGAACAAATAGACCGAGGGTATGAAAATATCGATGAGCGATTGCGTGCGATAGGAGCAAAAATTACAAGGTTGGATTAATTTAACCTTTGTTTTTATTTATTTCGTCCTGAAGTTGTCTTCTAGTTTTTTGTTCTCTTTCTAGCGAGCGTTGTCTAAAATTTTCGAATTCTTGATCGGTTTCTTCCAATTTTTCTTTGGTAGCTTTTATGACGTTAAAGCTATTTTTATAGCGAAAAAATAAAATAACGATACTTAGTAATAAAAAACCAAGGCTAAAAAATACAAAAAAATTATAAGTAGATTTATGAATAGATACTCCTAAAACATGAATTACTTTTTCTTTGTCTATATAGACAACCAATTCTTTTTTGGTGTTTTCTAATTCATCACTAAGTTCCTTTATATGGGAGTCCTGAAGTTCCTTTTCTGAATGGAGTGTGTTTATTTCTTGTTTAAAATATCGAATCGAATCGGCTACATTGCTGCGTAGGGTATAAATTTTTTCCTTTTTAACAACTTTATGTCCTTTATAACTATTGGATTTTTTAATCAACTCTTGAAATTGTCCATCTATAGTTAAATCCTGAGCATCAGCACTTTTTGTTAAAGCCATTACTACGAGTAGGATAGGGAAATAAATCTTCATGATATCTGTGTTTAATATAAAA
>SGZC01000005.1 GCA_004213605.1 Flavobacteriales bacterium | reverse complement strand
TTCAAAAGGGGTACGATCTTCCCATGCCATTTCAATAACACGGTCCAACTCCCTTTCATTTAACACCTTTTTATTAACCATTATTACTAGATACTTTAGACCATATTTGTTCCGCATTTAAATAATAACTTCCCTGCCAATTAAACCCACATTGATTAGGGGCAATAATAGAGAGAAAATAATCATTATTTGCTCTCTTGTATAAATGATAAATTTCGCCAACAATAGGCTCAAAATTAAATTTCGCATTGAATAGAAGCTTGTTTTCTTCATATTCTTGAACCATAGTATTGTATTGATTTTTGAGTTCCAAATAGGTTGCTTTAAGCCTTTGGTTTACTTTATGTATACTACGATTTTTCCATGCCACGGTGTCGTTCAGAGTAATAACTGGGGCGGACAAGTCAGTAGGGTAGGGCTTTATAGATGAATCATACTTTTGTATGTCTTCATTATAAACTACATTATCAGGAATTTTATTTTTCATATCTAACACAAAAATAATAAATGTTTAACAAATATCAGCATTTATTAAACATATATGTTTATTTTTGATTAAGAAATACTCCAAATAATGAAATACCATTTAAAAGTGATCAAATTTTTAACTCTAATTTGCATCATAATCCTATTTAATTCCTGTGGAAGTCAGACTAGCGAAACTTCAGGTATTTACACCTACCAAATTAAAGATTATAATGGGATCGGAAAATGGTATATGGGGCGTGAAATTGCCTCTGTAATGGGATTTGAGGGAATGGAATGGCTAGAACGTCCTGAACGAGAATCTGAGGAAAACGTGAGTACTTTGATTAAAAACCTGAATATTGATTCTAAAGATATTGTTGCTGATATTGGTGCTGGATCAGGCTATCACACTTTCCGTATGGCTTTAAAAGCTCCAAAAGGTTTTATTTATGCTATCGACATTCAAGAAGAAATGCTATCAGAAATCAGCTCGAAAATTAATAAAGGCTATTTAAAAAATATAGCACCAATTCTCGGAACTGAAACCAATATCAATTTAGCCGAAAATTCTGTCGATAAAATTTTATTAGTTGACGTTTACCATGAGTTTAAGTATCCTTATGAAATGATGGAATCTATAAAAAAAGCACTTCGCCCCAACGGGAAAATTTTTATAGTAGAGTATCGCGCTGAAGATCCTAGTGTTCCAATCAAAAAAATTCACAAAATGACCGAAAAACAAGTCGTAAAAGAAATGAAAGCAATTGGTTTAAAATTAGAAGTTAATATGGAGAACTTACCTTGGCAACATTGTTTAATTTTTAAAATTGATGAAAATTTTAAATAACAAGTTTAATTAAAATGAATCAAAAAAAACAAAAAATTCATATTATTGGCGCTGGCGTAAGTGGTCTTATTGCTGCTACTGTACTAGAAAATAACGGATATCATCCAATTATACTCGAATCTACTGATCGAATAGGAGGAAGAGTAAAAACAGATTGTATCTCAAATATAAATTTGGATCATGGTTTTCAGGTACTTTTAACAGCTTATCCATTTGCTCAAAAATATCTTGATTACAAATCATTAGAATTACAAGAGTTTTTGCCAGGAGCAGTGCTATTTAAAAATAAGAAAAAAATTACCATAGGGGATCCTTTAAGAGATTTATCATTATTATTTCCAACACTTTTAGCGTCAACAGGTTCGCTATCTGATAAATTTAAAATTTTAAAATTAACAAATCGATTAAAAAGAAAAAAGATTTCTGAAATTTTCGAAGAACCTGAATTCACAACCTTAGAATATTTAAAAAAAAATGGTTTTTCTGATCAAATAATTGATGATTTTTTTAAACCATTTTTTGGAGGTATCTATCTCGAGGATGAATTAAGTACTTCGAGCAGAATGTTTGAGTTTGTTTATAAAATGTTTGGAGAAGGTAAAGCAACCATTCCAAAGAACGGTATTGTCGCAATTCCTAATCAATTAAAAAGTAAATTAAAAAACACCCAATTTAATTTTAATACATCAGTGGAGTCAGTAAAAACGAATGAAATTAAACTCCAAAATTCCGGAACTATTAAAAGTGATTTTACAATAATTACATCTGGAGCTAACTCGCTGATTTCTAATTTATCGAGTAATTCAATTAAATGGAAATCTTGTCAAACTTTATATTTTTTAACATCTGAACGAGTTATAACAAAAAATTTAATTGGTTTATCATCAATTTCAAAATCATTGATTAATAATATTTATTATTCAAAAAAAATAGACCACACTGAAAATTATGTACTTTCAGTTACAATAATTAAAAAACATAAACTTAGTGATTCAGTTCTTATTGAAGCGGTTAAAAAAGAACTCATTGAAATTTTTGGAATTCATAAAACTGAATTTTTAAAACTTTACAATATTAAAAAAGCGCTACCAGATTTAAATAAGCTTCAGTATGAAATGCAGCCATCAGAGACGCAAATACTACCAGGAATATTCTTAGCAGGTGATGAGCAACTTAATGGCTCATTAAACGCTGCAATGATTTCTGGTGAAAAAGCAGCCTTAGCTATTATAGAATCTATTACTAATTTCAAACAATAATCGTTCAAAAAGATGAAAATATAGATTATATTTAAGACTTAATATAATATGAAAAAACGACTAAATTTTTTGTTTTATTTTTTTAGTTCCTTACTATTTAGCCAGGATTATGTGCCCTTACTGGATGATTATAATGAATGGCAAGTCACACATTGTTATTTTGGATGTTTAACCGATTTTTATTATACCGATGGTGATACTATAACTGATGGTCATAATTATAAAATATTAGATGGCTATCATTTTATTTCAAGAAGCATTTTGTTAAGAGAAGATGTTTTAGAAAAAAAAGTGTTTTTAAATTTTATACAAGAAACTGGAAATACTGAATATTTATTATATGACTTTTCCTTAAATGTTAATGATTCTATTGACATGAAAAACCCAATTTCTCCCTTTATTTTAGATGCAGGTTATTATAATTTAGATTCGATTATTTCTAGACCTTTAGTTAATGGCAATGATTATCGTCACTTTTATTTTTCTCCATCAGAATCTAACATTGTTAGTACAACAAATGCAATTTGGATTGAAGGTGCTGGATCATTATCTCTAATTACTGCACCAAGTGGTGATCCAGATATAAATGAAGTAGGACATTTAAGCTGTTTTTATAAAAATGGAGATTATTTTTATTCTAACCTGGATTCTATAGATTCCTGTGAGCCTAATATTATTTTAAATATAAATGAAAATAACTATACTCTTTCTAACATAATAGTCAGTAACAATAACATGTTAAATAACTGTCATTTAATTAATCTAGAAAATATAAAATTAATTGATCTTTACGATATAAATGGAAGAAGAGTAAATAGTTATCGTAATTATGGAAATAAAGAACTTATATTTGATACATCAGTTTATAAAGCTGGAATCTATTTTATTACTGTTTACACTAATCGATTGAATAAGAAGACAATTAAAATCTTAATTGAATAGTATCCTGTAATTGTTTCCAAAATTATACAAATAGCTTTGACATAATATCTATCGATATAATTCGCTTTGATATAAATGTCCGTTTTACTCATATATTATATTTGTACTATAATGTTCTGCGTTATGTTACTTTGCTTTGGTAAAAAGCGAAAGTTGTTACTACTGTTTCTTAAAAAAATTTATTCTCAAAAGTTTCTTCTACAATGTTAATGGAACACTTTTTATGCGATGACTTAGGAGGGAAGCATAATGTGTGTGGAATATTTTGTTTAACTCTTGTGAATTTAGGTGAACTATCTATGGCTTTTCTATGGAGTATCCATGAAAATTCTAGGGAGTAACCATTGACTAATAATTATTGAAATTAAAAATTATATTACACATTTACATTATTTAGCATTTTACCAGATAATAAAAAATTAACTACATATCCATTTTTTTATTTCAAGTCCAAATTTGAACTCCATCTGCAGCGGTCTTATTATACCTTTTTAACTTTAAAATAATATTCCCCTTGAAATATTGCATTCATTTTAATTTAATGTTAGGTAAAGATTATTTAAAACTTATTGTTACCCTAGACAATATAAAAAATTTTCCTTTTGTTAATGTCACAAAAAACAAATAAACTCAATAATGATGTAATTTTAGATAGAAATTTAGTCAAATTAATATGTAACAAAAAAATCAAATTAAAATGAAACAAAAAAACTACCTGAAATTAATCATTGTAACGGTATTCTTTACCTTATGTTATGTGAAGTCGACTGCTCAGACAGGAACTATTAGTGGTGTTATTACTGATGATTACGGCTTGTATGTGCCAGGAGCAAACGTTTATATTGGAAGTATTAAAAAAGGAACAGTTTCTGACTTTAATGGACGATTTACTTTAGTGCAAGTACCTATTGGAAATCAAGACTTGAAAATTACATACCTTGGTTATGCAGATGTAGCGGAAACAGTTGAAGTAATTAAAGGTAAAACTACAGCATTAAAATTTGTAATGAAACCAGGTGATAATTTTTTAGATGAAGTAATTATTTCAACAAGTATCGGTGGAGAAGCAAAAGCTTTGAACAAACAAAAATCAAATTTAAATATTACGAATGTAATTTCTACCGATCAAATTGGTAAATTTCCTGATGCTAATATAGGTGATGCATTAAAACGTATACCAGGTATTACGATGCAACTAGACCAAGGTGAAGCTCGTAACGTAATTGTTCGTGGTTTATCGCCACAATTAAACTCGGTAACGCTAAATGGTAGTCGTATTCCATCTGCCGAAGGAGATAATAGAAATATACAAATGGATTTAATTCCGTCTGATATGATACAGTCCATCGAGGTAAACAAAGCCGTAACGCCAGATATGGATGCAGATGCGATTGGTGGTTCGATAAATTTAATAACTCGTACAGCACCTCAAAACTTTAGACTATCGGCAACTGCTGGTTCTGGTTTAAACTTTATTAATGACAAAAGAATTTTAAACGGATCTTTATTATTAGGTGACAGAAGTAAAAACGGTAAATTTGGTTGGATGATTTCTGCATCGGTAAACGATTCAGATTTCGGTTCAGATAACTTCGAAGCAGATTGGGATAATAAGTTCGAATACAATACTGGAGTTCAAGATACAGATGGAGAAGATATTTTAGAGGAAGTAGATGTTAATCCGTATGCAAAAGAATTTCAAATTAGAAAGTACTTGGTGCAACGTACTCGTCGTAGTTTTTCTGCAAACTTGGATTATCAGTTAAACAGTAACAACCACTTGTACTTTAAGTCAATGTACAATTGGCGTGATGACCGTGAAAATCGTTTCCGCTTAAAGCAAGAAATTAAAGACGGCGAAGATATTGCTACCGATGAGTTTACAATTATAAATAATAACGTTGTAAGTTTTCCTGTAGATGTTAAAAGAGAAACAAAAGGAGGAATTAACAACAGTAGAAATGAAAATCGCCGTTTAGAAGATCAGCGTATGCAAAATTATACGCTTGGTGGAGATCATTTATTTGGCAATGTAGAAATAGATTGGATGGCATCTTTTGCTAAAGCATCAGAAGAGCGTTTAAACGAACGTTATACTACTTTTGAATATGACGGAGATGATCCAATTATTGTCAATAACGATATTTCTAATTTAAAATTTCCAAATTACACACCTGTAAACCAACAATTAGCAAATAATTTAAGTGATTTTGTTTTAGATGAACTTTCGGAACAAAACCAATACACAGACGAAAAAGATTTTAATATTTTCACGAACTTTAAACTGCCTTTACAGGTGTTTAATAGTGAAAACGGATTCTTAAAATTCGGATTTAGAGCTCGTTTAAAAGACAAGCAACGTAATAATAATTTCTATGAATTTAAAGATGCATTTGAAGATACGTATTCTAATATGAGCATAGTTAATACAAGAGATTATTCACAAAACAATTTCTTGGCAGGAAGTCAATATCAAGCAGGAATATTTGCAACCCCAGAATGGTTGGGTAATGTAACATTAAATACCGCAGACGGAGAAATTGTGTATGATGAGTTTTTAGGTGAAAACTTTAAAGCCAAAGAAAATGTATACGCAGCTTATATTATGACAGAACAAAAACTGTCAGATAAGTTAACAGCTTTGGTAGGTGTTCGTATTGAAAACACCAACAACAAAACAACAGGAAATATTATAGAGTATAACGAAGATGGCGATTACGATTCTCATACACCTACTACAGAAGAAAATACATATACAAATGTTTTACCAGGGCTTCATTTAAAATATAATTTTAATAGAAATACCATTTTGCGTTTTGCATACACCAACACTATTGCAAGACCTAATTATGTAGATTTAGTGCCATTTCGAAATATAGTTAGAGAAGACGAAGAAATAAGTATCGGTAATTCAAATTTAGACCCTGCAAAATCATTGAACTTTGATTTAATGGCAGAACATTATTTCTCAAACTTAGGTATAGTGTCGGGTGGTTTATTCTATAAAAGCATTAAAGATTTTGCATATGTATCTGTAGAAAAAGCAACTGATAATAGTTTAGGTGCAGATACAAACGGATTTGATGTATTTAGACCTAAAAATGGTGAGGATGCTTCAGTTTTTGGTATTGAATTAGCTTTTCAACGTAAACTAGATTTCTTACCAAGTTTTGCTAAAAACCTGAACATTTACTTAAATTATACCTACTTAACATCTCATGCTAATGGTATTAATAACGAAGATGGAGATGAAAGAACCGATATGACATTGCCAAACACTTCACCAAATATGTTTAATGCATCGTTAGGTTATGACGACGGAAAATTTACAGCACGTATTTCTAGTAATTTCGCTGATGCGTATATAGATGAAATAGGTTCAAATGAATTTACAGATAGATACTACGATAAGCAATTCTTTTTAGATATAAATGTTGGGTATGCAATTACTAAGCAATTGAGAGTTTATGCAGACTTAACCAATTTAACAGACCAACCATTACGCTACTACCAAGGAGCAAAAAATCTTACTATGCAAGCTGAGTATTATGGTAAAAGACTAACTTTTGGTTTAAAATATGACTTATTCAAAAAATCAAAATAGTCAAAAAGCATATAGAAATGAAAAAAAAAATCATATTAACTATAGTCTCATTAGTGATTATTTCTTGTAAAAATGGAAGTAAATTACCACCAATAAACCCCGATGTAATTACAGAACAAACCATTAATGATACAGATGACCCTGCTATTTGGGTAAATCCTAAAGACGCATCAAAAAGTATTGTTTTTGGTACAGATAAAAAAACAAACGGGGCTATTTACGCATTCGATTTAGATGGAAAGATTATTGAAGAGAAAACCATTAGAAATATTAAGCGACCAAACAATGTAGATTTAGCATATGGTTTTAACCTAAACGATAGCACAAAAGTTGATGTAATCGCTTTTACCGAACGTGAAAAGCAACAAATTCGTTTGTTTTCTGTTCCAGATATGGTGCCACTAGACAATGGTGGATTTAAAGTATTTACAGATACAACAGAGCCAGAATTTAATTTACCAATGGGTATTGCACTTTACAAATCGCCAAAAACAGAAAAGTTATATGTAATTGTAAGCCGTAAAACAGGTCCGTTAGAAAACTATTTATATCAATATGAAATATATGCTGATTCAACAGGAACCCACTCTAAATTGGTTAGAAAGTTTGGTAAGTTCAGTGGGAAAAAAGAAATTGAAGCTATAGCTGTTGATAACGAGTTAGGCTATGTGTATTATTCAGATGAACAACATTGCATCAGAAAGTACCATGCAGAACCTTCTGCTTCTAGCGAAGAAATTGCTTGCTTTGGTGGCGATAAATTTTTAGAAGATATTGAAGGAATTGCGATTGCAAAAACCGATGATAATAATGGATATATTATTGTTTCAAATCAGCAATTAGGGGAGTTTAATATCTTTGACCGTCAAACAAATGAATTTATTAAAGCCGTAAATTTAACTACTACTGAAACAGACGGATGTGATGTTGTAACAGTGCCTTTAGGAGCTAAATTCCCTAACGGATTATTCGTTGCGATGAATGACAATAAGGAGTTTTATTTTTATGATTTTAAAAAAATTATCGAGTAGATAACTAAAAGAATTCTTTTTTTTAAAACTCTACTTGATTTGAAATCGGGTAGGGTTTTATTATTTTAATCAACTAAAAAATATGAAATACGATAGAAGAAAATTTATTGAGTTTTTAGGTAAAGCAAGTTTAGGTACTTTAATAATACCTCCTTTTTTGGTTAGCTGTGGTAATACAACAACGCCAATTAAAAATAAGCAAATAGCAAATGAAACGTTTAAACGCTTAAAAAACATTGCGGTAGAAAATTTAGCCCCAACAACTAAAGACGATTTGGTTTTAACAAAGGGACTCAATTATCACACCATTATAAAATGGGGCGATAGCATAAGCAACAATGATACTTTTGGCTTTAATAATGATTTCACTTGTTTTATTCCGTTAGATAAAAACAACCCAAAAGACGGTTTATTATGGGTAAATCACGAATCGGTAAATTCACTTTTTGTGTGTGATTTTGATGAGAACAACTATGAAAACCCACAAAAACAGCGTACAAAAAAACAGGTTGACAAAGAAATGTATAACGTTGGCGGAAGTATTGTGCGTATAAGAGAAGTAAACGGACAATGGAAAGTTGTACATAACGACCCTCATAACAGGAGAATTACAGGAAAAACACCTATAAAACTAAATTGGGATACATCCATAAAAGGAGTATCTACCGTAATGGGTACTAATAGTAATTGTTCGGGCGGAATTACACCATGGAATACATTTATATCATGTGAAGAAAACTATGACGGATTTTGGGGAGAAACCAGATACGATGAAAATAATACAGCAACTTATATACCAAGCGACCACGGATGGGAACATTTTTATAATGCACCGCCAGAACATTATGGATGGGTGGTAGAAATAAATCCAAAAGACGGTACAGCTCAAAAACACGTCGCTTTGGGTAGATTTTCGCACGAGTGTTGTACGTTATATGAATTAGCAGACAAACGCGTAGTTGCCTATTCAGGTGATGATAGCAATGATGAGCATTTGTATAAATTCGTTTCATCAAAACCCAATTCATTAAAAGAGGGTACCCTTTATGTTGCTGATACAATAAACGGAAAATGGCTTCCATTAGATTGGGAAACGCAACCAGTTTTAAAAGATAAATTTAAAGACCAAACCGAAGTATTAATTAGAGCACGAGAAGCTTCTAAATTATTAGGAGCTACACCATTAAATCGTCCAGAAGATATTGAAATAGATCCTATTACTGGACATATTTTTATCACATTAACAAATAACAAACCTAAAAACGATTACCACGGTTCTATTTTAAAAATTGAAGAGACTAACGGTGCATTTGACGCCCTCACTTTTAAAGTATCAATCTACAAAGCTGGAGGCGAAGAAAACGGGTTTTCTTGCCCTGATAATTTAGCATTTGATATGGCTGGCAACCTTTGGATGACGTCAGATATATCTGGTAGTTCAATGAATAAACCTGATAAACCATATATGCCTTTCAAAAACAACAGTTTGTTTGTAATACCAAGATACGGAAAAGATGCAGGGAAAGTAATTCGAGTAGCATCAGCACCAACCGATGCAGAATTAACAGGACCTTGGTTTTCACCAGATGGTAAAACCCTATTTTTAAGCGTTCAGCATCCTGGAGACGAAACAAAAGATATTAAAAACCCAACCAGTAAATTTCCCTTTGATGCTGATGGCATACCAAAACCAACTGTTGTTGCTATTCAAGGTGATTTAATTGAGAAAATGAACTTTTTAAAACAAATTGAAAGTAGCTAATTTTCATTAATTTACAACTGATATTTTGTATTAAACCTGACAACTACTTTGTTTTTGACTCAGTTATAATGACTAAGTCATTTTGTTTTAAAACGACCTCATAAAATTTTGGCAAAACAATAGGAGAGAGGAACGTAATATTTTAGGGAGCTAGTAATACATATTGTAAAGTTTTACAATTATAAATACTTCTAAAAATAGTCTTAAAAAGTTCTAATCTATCCTAAAACATAGAGAAACGAACCGTAATTGTTTCCAAAATTATATGCAGCCTTGAATTTTTGTTTCTTTTGTTTCAAGACAAAAGATAATGAAAGAAGAAAAAAAAGATTAATTGAAAGATTAAATATAACAAGTGCATAGAATTTTTCTTCACTCACATATTTAATTATTTGCAGAAACTTCAAATGTGTTCGTGAATCTCCTAAAAAGTTGTTTTCTTAAAATTTATGCTCTTGTGGCAATCCACGAGAATCGAGTGAAATTTTTTATGACGTACATTTTATCGAATACGCGATTTTTGATACAGCCCAAAAAGGTTAGCTTTTATTTTGGCGTTGGCAAGCGATGGATAATTGTGTGTAAAATAAATTGCCAGAGCAATTTGATTTTATAAAACAATCGAGCGCTTGGTAGCGGCTATTTTACATAACGGCTAATTATAGATACAAATGTTTTTAAACGCTGCGAAGCAAACCGTTTATTAGTTTAATGACCCAAGTTCCAATTAATCTTATGAAAACGAATGCTTCTTGGATATTTTACATAATACTACATTATAGTTATCAAATGGATAAACCACTCTTATTAACTAAACAATACATTTGTACTATAATTAATATTATGTCAAATAGATTCTTTTGATATATCCCTTCCTCTTTTAATAATTAGATTATTTTTGTTCTCATGCAAACATCAAATGTTACCAAATTTGAATTTATAGCCTTAATGGCTTTTTTAATGTCTGTGGTAGCTCTTGCTATTGACGCCTTATTACCAGCATTAGACATTATTGGTAATTCCTTAGATACACAAGAGAATTCTGATCATCAATTACTTATAACAATGATTTTCATTGGTTTAGGCGTTGGACCTCTTTTTTTTGGTCCCTTGTCGGATAGCTTAGGTCGCAAACCTATGGTTTTTATAGGTTTTGGTATTTTTATTTTAGCTAGTATTATGTGTGTCTATGCTAAATCACTTGAAATTATGGTACTCGGTCGGATTCTACAAGGTTTTGGTCTCTCCGCCCCTAGAACAATAAGTGTGGCAATTATAAGAGATCTTTACGCTGGGGATTACATGGCTAAGATAATGTCGTTTGTAATTGTTATTTTTTTACTGGTTCCTATCATAGCGCCTGCAATGGGAAAACTTATATTGGATTCTTTTAATTGGGAAGCGATTTTTATTTTTCAGATCATATTTTGCCTACTAATTGCTTTTTGGTTTTGGAAACGTCAGGAAGAAACCTTAGATCCTAAAAATAGAATCGATTTTAAAATCGACTTATTCAAGAAAGGATTTTTAGAATTAATGCGTTTCAAAAAAACTATTGCTTATACGCTAATTTCTGGGCTTATTACGGGCTCCTTTATGGTTTATTTGAGCACTTCCCAACAAATATTTCAAGAACAATATGGATTGAAAGAAGTCTTTCCGTTTATATTTGCTGGGCTTGCAACTGCCTCAGGAGGTGCAATTTTATTGAATGGTCTATTTGTTGTAAAATATGGAATGAAAAAGATCATTAATGTTTCACTGATAGGTTTTTTTTTAATATCCGTATGTTATGCTTTTTTATTTTATAATTCAGTCAATCCACCCATTATTATTATCCTATCGTTTTTTTCACTTCAATTTTTCTGTTTAGGGTTTTTGTTTGGAAATTTAAGAGCGATTGCGATGGAACCCGTTGGTCATATAGCGGGTATTGGTGCCGCAATTACAGGTTTTATCTCAACACTAATGGCAGTTCCTATAAGTATCGTAATCGGAAAATTTGTAAGGCTAACTGTACTTCCAATTTTCATTGGATTTTCGATTTGTTCATTTATTTCCCTACTTATTATAATTATTTTAACTATAAAAACACCTCAAAATAACTAGTCTGAAAAACGATAATACCCCGTCTTTAAATACGCTCCTTCTCGAAAATTGATTGGATGATCGATATCGTGCTGTGTGGTATTTACCAATAAATAATTACGTGGAAATCTGTCCAGGACTTCTTTGTTGATGGCTAAAAATTCGCTTGCTAAAACTCTGGAGGAACATGATGCCAAGACCAATAATCCGTTTCTTGATGTTAAGCTAGCTCCTAATAAAGCTAATTGTTTATATTTCTTCTTTGCAATTTCAATTTCGTTTTTATTTTTTGCAAATGACGGAGGGTCAATGATCACGACATCATAGGTTTTTTCTTTTGAAATCAGATTTTTCAAAATTTTAAAAGCATCGCCGGCTAGGGTCTTATGATTACCAGAATATCTATTAAGCCTTCCATTCTCCATAGCTAATGTTAAGGCTTGTTTACTAACATCAATGCTGGTTACTTCTTTTGCTTGGTTAGCTAATGCGTGTACCGAAAACCCACCAGCATACGAAAAGACATCTAACACGGTCTTATTTTTAGATAAAAGTCCAACTTGCCTCCTATTTTCTCGATGATCTAAAAAATATCCTGTTTTATGACCTTTGATGACATTCGCTGAAAAATGAACACCGTGTTCGATAAAAGGGATATTTGCATCAATTAATGTTCCATAGATAACTTGTCCGTCCTCAAAATATTCGTTATTTTTCATTTGTTGTAGTGAACGACTTAATCTAAGAACTACAGTCGTTGTTTTACTTACTTGTATTAAATGTTCTGTTATTATTTTTAGAAAGGGAAACCAAATACTTGAATATAATTTTATCACCATGACCTCATGGTAAATATCTGCTATTAAACCCGGAAAGCCATCATTTTCTCCAAACAAGAGACGGTAACTATTGGTTATTGTTTTTAATAAAGGAGCGCGAACAGCATAAGCTTCGTTTATTTTATTTAAAAAAAAGTTAGAATCAATAGTTACTCCCCCACCATGATGAATCATTTTTATGCAAATTGGAGACTTAGAATCATAAAGTCCAACACCAATGACTTTATTTTTAACACGCCCAAATATGATTGCTATATCTCCAGAATAGGCATTGTTATTTATTTTTTGGATACTGTTTGTGAAAATCCACGGATGTCCAGTCTTAACATTCCGTTCACCAGCAGCTGTTAATTTTACAGCCAAACGATTTGGTTTTATTTTTTGAGAATCTAAGATACTAATAGGCTAATAAATCTAACAAATCGTTTTTAAATTTGCTTTTTGGTAAATAATCAGCTTCTAAATTTGTAGCAAATGGAATGGGGGTTTCTAAACTCGCCACTCGTTTAATAGGAGCATCTAATTTTTCAAAACAATTTTCCATAATCATTGCGGAAATATCTGAGGCGATACCACCAAACATAGAATCTTCTTGAAGAATAATCACTTTACCCGTTTTATTTACAGAACTATAAATAGCTTCGGTATCTAGAGGAGCCAAGGTTCTTAAATCTAATAAATCTGCTGAAATATCTGAAAGTTCTTCTAAAGTTTCCAGAGCCCAATGAACACCAGCACCATAGGTGATAATTGTAATATTAGCACCTTCCTTTAGAAGTGAGGCTTTGCCTAAAGGTAGGGTATAATAATCGGTTGGAACTTCTTGTCGTATACTTCTATACAAGGCTTTATGTTCAAAGAATAATATCGGATTTGGATCTTCAATAGCGGTTGTTAATAATCCTTTCGCGTCATAAGGAAAGGCTGGATAAACTACTTTTAATCCAGGTGTGTGGGTAAACCATGCTTCATTGGTCTGGCTGTGAAATGGCCCCGCTCCTACACCTGCACCACAAGGCATACGAATCACCACATCCGCTTTTTGACTCCAGCGATAATTAGATTTAGCCAATAAATTGACTATTGGATTAAATCCTGAGGTTACAAAATCTGAAAATTGCATTTCCATCATAGCTTTATAACCATTGATAGAAAGTCCCATAGCTGCAGAAACAACAGCAGATTCACAAATAGGTGTATTTCGGACTCTATCGTTTCCAAATACTTCTAAAAATCCGTCAGTAATTTTAAAAACACCTCCGTATTCAGCGATGTCCTGACCCATTAAAACTAAATTATCATGCCGTTGCATGGATTGTTTTAAACCTTCAGAAATTGCATCCACTAAACGTAAATTAACTCGTTCTTTATTTTCCTTAACTTCTTTATAATCATGCTTATGAAAAACATCTTTTAACTCATTTGTTGTAGTCGACTTTATGGCAGGCTCAGCAAAAGCAATGTCCAATCCGTCTTGAATTTCTTTCACAATAGAAGCTTTGCTAGCAGCCTCAATTTCTTCTGTTAAAACACCTTGAGTTTTAAGAAAAGCTTCATAATTTAATAAGGGATCTTTTAAGTCCCAAGATTGTAACAATTCATTTGGCACATACTTAGTCCCACTAGCTTCTTCGTGACCTCGTACCCTAAAAGTTTTAAATTCTAACATTATAGGTCTTGGGTTCTCTCGAATATCAGCTGCGATTGCTTTTAACTTTGTGTAAACCTCTAAAATATTGTTTCCATCGATAATGTGTGACTCCATACCGTAGCCATGAGCACGATCCGACAAGTTTTTACAATTAAATTGTTCTGAAGTAGGAGTAGACAAACCATAGCCGTTATTTTCAATACAGAAAAGGACAGGTAACTGCCAAACGGATGCAATATTTAAAGCTTCATGTATATCACCTTCACTTGTTCCTCCATCACCGGTAAAGACTGCACAAATTTTATTATTGTTTTTTAGCTTGTTTGCAAGTGCTATCCCGTCTGCAATACCGAATTGTGGACCCAAATGCGATATCATTCCAACGATGTGGTATTCCTGCGTGCCAAAATGAAAACTTCGATCTCTACCTTTTGTAAAACCATTGGCTTTCCCCTGCCATTGAGAAAAAAGGCGTTCGAGAGGAATATTCCTTCCTGTAAACACGCCTAAGTTTCGATGCATGGGCATAATGTACTCGTCTTGGTCTAAAACAGCTGTTAAACCAACAGATATGGCTTCTTGCCCAATTCCACTGAACCACTTTGATATTTTACCTTGACGAAGTAAAATCAGCATTTTTTCCTCAATCAAACGAGGTTTTAACATCGATTTATAAAGATATAACAAGGTATTGTCGTCTAAATTACTACGATTGTAATTAAAGTGAATCGTTGGTACTTTTTCAGAATTCATTTTTTAGTATTTACAAATCAAAAGTAGAAAAAAACCCAATGTATCAAGCTATTTCTTTTCATTTTTTATCAATTAAATTCTAATGCTAAATTGGTATATTTGTAATTCAAAATATTTACAAATGACAAATATACCAAGTGTGGATTTAGCTGATTTCTTATCGGAAGATCCAGTAAGAAAACAAAAGTTTGTTCATGAAATAGGTACTGCTTATTCGGAAATAGGTTTTGCTTCTGTTAAAAATCATTTTTTAAGCGACAAATTAATGAATCAATTGTATGACGAGGTAAAAAGTTTTTTTGCATTGCCCACTGAAACTAAAGAAAAATATGAAATTAGCGGATTGGGTGGTCAACGAGGCTATGTTTCATTTGGAAAAGAACATGCAAAAGGAAAAAAAGAAGGAGATTTAAAGGAATTTTGGCATTTTGGTCAGGAAGTATCCGAAGATGCAAATCTTGAAGAAGTCTATCCAGAAAATATTTTAGTGAATGAATTACCCTCTTTTAATGATGTTGGTTTAAAAGCTTATCAATTACTTGAAAAGACTGGAGTATACGTTTTAAGAGCATTATCATTATATATTGGAATGGATGAATTGTACTATGATAAATGGGTTGCTAACGGAAACAGTATTTTACGTCCTATCCACTACCCTCCTATCAAAACCGAACCAAAAGGTGCTATTAGAGCAGGTGCTCACGGCGATATCAATTTAATTACTTTACTGATGGGAGCTTCCGCTGGTGGTTTACAGGTACTCCGAAAAGATGGTCAGTGGATAGAAGCTAAACCAGAAGAAGGAAATTTAGTAATCAATGTTGGCGATATGCTTGAAAGGCATACCAATAATAAATTAAGATCTACCATTCATCGAGTTGTAAACCCTCCAAGATCAGAATGGGATAAACCACGGTATTCTATTCCTTTTTTCTTACACCCAAGAAGCGATATGAGTTTAAATTGTCTTGAGGAATGTATTGATCAAGATCATCCAAAGGCTTTTAACGATATTACAGCGGGTGATTTTTTAAATCAGCGTTTAAGAGAAATTGGTTTGAAGTAATGGATTTAAAGGATCAATTAAAAAACTTATTTCCGGAACATCAGCCAACTCAAGAGTTAGAAATTGAAGAGAGCCCTTCTATTTGGTTACAAAAAGAACCCCTTATCTGTAAATATGAAAAACGTAAAGGCAAGCCTGTTACTATTATAGAAGGTTATACGGGAGCTAATTCTGACTTTAAAGTATTAAGTAAAGAAATTAAAAAATGGTTGGGTGTTGGTGGTAGTTTTAAAAACGATCAAATTATGATTCAGGGAGATTATCGTGACAATATTATGACCTATCTAAAAGATAAGGGATTTCAAGTAAAAAGAGTTGGAGGTTAAAAAAATAACCCATCATAATGGTATGAGAATAAATGAATCAGAATTAATTTTAAATCCAGATGGAAGTATTTATCATCTTAACTTAAAGCCTGAAAATATTTCAGATACGTTGTTATTTGTAGGCGATCAAGATAGAGTCGAAAAGATAACAAAGCATTTTGATACGATTGAATTTTCTACACAAAAACGCGAATTTATAACTCAAACTGGCACCTACAAGGGAAAGCGAATCTCAGTGCTTTCTACTGGGATTGGACCCGACAATATTGATATTGTAATAAATGAATTGGATGCTTTAGTGAATATAGATTTTAAGACTAGAACCATTAAAGACACACTAAAATCTTTAGATATTATTCGGATTGGCACATCAGGCTCTTTGCAAAGTGATATACCTGTAGATTCTTTTCTTATAGGAACACACGGTCTAGATTTAAATGGAATGCTTCATTTTTATCAATTGGGTAGTCTCGGTAATCCAGATATAGAACATGCATTTATCAAACATACCCAATGGAGTTCAAACAAAGCTAAACCTATCGTCATTAATAATAGTAAAAAATTAGAGCGTGTTTTTGAAAGTGCATTAACCTATAAAGGTATTACTGGAACTACCGGTGGTTTTTATGGACCTCAAGGTAGAGTGTTACGTTTGGCGATTCAAGATTCTGAGTTAAATAATAAAATGAATAATTTTATATATAATGAACACCGTATTTCTAATCTAGAAATGGAAACAGCTACCATCTATGGTTTGTCAAAATTATTAGGACACAACGCTTTATCCTTAAACGCAATTATTGCCAACAGAGCAAATGGGACTTTTAGCCAAAATCCAACTAAAACAGTTGAAAGTTTAATTTTATATACTTTGGATAAGCTTGTTGAATAAACAAAACAATACGTACTACAATAACAAATAAAATCAATCAGCTGTAAGTTTTTGATATACAGTTTCTTGAAATTATTTAAAAAAAAACGCAACCATTTTTGTAAAATAACATCTACAAAGTGTTAACTATCAAATTATGAAAATTACTTTAATTATTATTGGGGCTTTATTAGTAGCTAATTATTTATTATTACACTACAGCTGTAACGACCCTGAATCTCATATGCCAGAAGACGAGTAGAAAAAACCATTACCAACTAATTTCTTGTTTACCTACTTTTTTTAGATATGAATTAGTTTTACTAAAGCATTTATTTCCAAACCAATAGCCTCTATTTGCACTAAGTGGAGACGGATGTCCACTCTTTAAAACCAAATGTTTTTTTGTATCAATTTTAATTCCTTTCTTTTTAGCGTAGCCACCCCACAACAAAAACACTAAATTTTCATTTTTTGCAGATAAATTGGAAATAACAGCATCTGTAAATTTTTCCCATCCTTTATTTTGATGACTACCTGCCTCTCTCGATCGAACAGTTAAAATAGTATTTAATAATAAAACACCTTGAGTTGCCCATCGTTGCAAATTTCCATTTGTTGGATATCGAATTAATAAATCTGTTTCAATTTCTTTAAATATGTTTTTTAGTGATGGAGGGTGTGAAATTCCATTATTAACAGAAAAACAAAGCCCGTTGGCCTGTCCCATGCCATGGTAGGGGTCTTGTCCTATAATCACCACTTTTACTTTATCAAAAGGAGTGTAATTAAAAGCAGAAAATATTAATTTTCCTGGAGGAAAACATGTGTGAGAACGATATTCATTTTTGACAAATTGAGTCAAGTTTTGGAAATAGTCTTCCGAAAACTCTTGTTTCAATTGTTCTCGCCAACTTGTTTCTATAGTTACATTCATTATTAGTACTTTTGAACAAAATTACTAATAAGAAAAAGATAAAAAATCATAATATTTTAATAAAAAAAATAAGAGTGGCATTTAATAAAAAAATATCGTTTCCTACTGCTCACAGTATATTATTAATTATTGCCGGTTTGGTGGCAATTCTTACCTGGTTGGTCCCTGCGGGTCAATACGACCGACTATCATATAATAAAGAAACTAAAACTTTTAGCAGTACTCATTTAAATAAAGTAAAAATATTAAATGCCAATCAAAAAACGTTGGACTCACTAAATATTGAAATACCCATAGAAAAATTTACCAACGGTGATATTTGGAAGCCAATTAGCATTCCTGGAACTTATCATAAGTTAGAATCAAGCCCTCAGGGAATCATTGATTTTATAAAATCTCCTTTAAAAGGAATCATGGGTGTTTCCGATATTATTTTATTGGTTCTTATTATTGGAGGCCTAATAGGTATTGTCAATGCTACTGGAGCTTTTGAAGCTGGTATTTCGTGGTTAGCTAGAACTTTAAAAGGAAAAGAATATGTATTAATCATTTTAGTTACTACACTTATAGCTATTGGAGGTACTACCTTTGGATTGGCTGAAGAGACTATTGCGTTTTACCCCATATTGATTCCCGTTTTTTTAGCAGCTAAATACGACGCTATTGTGCCACTTGCATCTATTTATATTGGATCTGCTATGGGGACCATGGCATCCACAGTGAATCCTTTTAGCACTATTATCGCATCAGATGCCGCAGGAATTAATTGGACCGCAGGAATAAACGGGCGTTTTATAATGCTTGGTTTAGGACTATTAATTTGCATTCTATATATTATATGGTATGCACAAAAGGTTAAAAAAGATCCTACCAAATCTATAATATACCATCAAAAAGAGGAAATCGAAAATCTATTTGGCAATATGATAACGTCGAATAATGCATCCAATCTTAATATTAGATTACGCATAATACTAATTGTATTCGTTTTATGTTTCGTTGTCATGATTTATGGTGTATCGAAACTAGATTGGTGGTTTTTAGAAATGACTTCCGTATTTTTTGTTGGCGCGATCATCATAGGCTTTATCGCTAGGATTAAAGAACGTATTTTTGTTGACACCTTTGTTAAGGGAGCTACCGAGTTACTTGGTGTAGCCTTTATTATTGGAATAGCAAGGGGAATCACTATTTTAATGGAAGATGGTTTAATTAGTGATACTATACTCTACTATTCTAGTAACCTAACCCATGGAATGAACAAAGGTTTTTTCATTAATACCATGCTGTATACCTATGGAGGCTTATCGTTTTTTATCCCTTCTTCATCTGGTATGGCGGTTTTAACAATGCCTATAATGTCTCCCTTAGGTGACGGATTAGGAGTTGCAAGAGAATATATCGTTAATGCATATCAATATGGTATGGGACTTTTTGCATTTATTAATCCTACCGGACTTATACTTGCATCCTTAGCAATTGTGAAAGTGGGTTATGACAAATGGCTCCGTTTTATAAGTCCCTTGGTGCTAATATTATTAGTCCTAACAATGGTTTTTTTAACTATTTCAGTGTATTTATAATTCAAATTGAATAAATGATAACTATTGATCATAAAACATTAGAAAGTTTAGAATTTCCAGAAGTTCTAGAAGAAATCGCATCATTTTCTGTTACGGAACTGGGACGAAAGTCCGTTTTAACAATATTACCTTTTAAAAAGTTAGTAGCCATCCAACCTGAACTAGAAAGAGTGAAGGAGTTTTCAGTCTCACTAAATGGTGAAAACGCTATTCCTAATCACGGTTTTGAAGCCATAGAACGAGAATTATTTTTATTAAATATTGATAATAGCACTCTAGAAATTTCAGGGTTTAGAAAAATTTTATCCATTACAGAAACCACTCGTATTTTAATTTCTTTTTTTAAAAAGTATGAAACATTTTATATTCATTTAAACACTTTTTCACAAAGAATTACCTACTTCGCTTCTTTCTCATCGGAAATAAAAAAAGTTATTGACAAGTATGGTTTTATGAGAGACGATGCTTCTCAGGAGCTTTCCATAATTAGAAAACGTTTAAAGTTATTAAAAAGCAAAATCAACTCTTCTTTTAATAAATCATTATCTCAATACAATCAACTAGAGTATTTAGATGAAATTAGAGAAACCATTGTGGATAATCGTCGCGTTTTAGCGGTTAAAGCCATGTACCGTAAAAAAATAAATGGCACGGTGTTAGGGACCTCCAAGACGGGTAGTATTGTTTATATGGAGCCTCAAAAAACTCTTGAATATGCAAACGAATTAAGCAATCTTCTCTACGAGGAGCAAGAAGAAATAAAAAAAATATTAAAGGAGTTAACTGAATACTTTCGACCCAGTGCATCCATATTGAAAAAATATCAAGAATATTTGATTTCAATGGATGTATTGTATGCAAAAGCAAAGTTTGCCTTACTAATTGATGGTGTTATGCCGATACTATCTGAAAAAAGAAAGTTAATACTAAAAGATGCCTATCATCCTTTACTTTTATTGACCAATAAAAAAAGAAAAGAGAAAACATTCCCTCAAACTATTTCGCTTCATGAAGACAATAGAATTATTGTTATTTCTGGACCCAATGCTGGAGGTAAGAGTATTACGCTAAAAACCGTTGGATTATTACAATTAATGCTTCAAAGTGGAATTTTAGTTCCATTGGATCCCCTAAGTGAATTTTGTTTTTTCGAAAAAATATTAACTGATATTGGAGACAATCAATCCATTGAAAACCAATTAAGCACCTATAGTTATCGGCTAAAAAAAATGAATCAATTTTTAAAAAAATGTAAAGAAAACTCTTTGTTTTTAATTGATGAATTTGGGACTGGTAGTGATCCCGAGTTAGGTGGTGCTTTAGCGGAAATATTTTTAGAAGTATTTTATGAACGAAAAGCATTTGGTGTAATTACGACACATTATGCAAATTTAAAATTATTGGCGAGTGAACTCCCACATGCTACCAATGCTAATATGCAATTCAATAGCAGTACCTTATTGCCCATGTATCAATTAAACTTGGGTGAAGCAGGAAGTTCTTTTACCTTTGAAGTTGCTCAGAAAAATGGGATTCCTTACAGTATCATTAACAAAGCAAAAAAGAAAATTGAAAAAGGCAAAATAAGGTTTGATAAAAGTATTGCCAATCTTCAAAAAGAGAGAATACAACTCAGAAAAACTTCTGAATCCCTAAAAAATGAAGAAAAGAAAGCGAGATTAAATAACCAACAATTGGAAACTACGCACAATCGAATTCAGGATAAATTAGAAAGTTATCAAGAACTTTACGACACCAATCAGCGCCTTATTAGTTTGGGAAAAAAAATAAGCACACTTGCTAAAAACTACCATAACAACAAAAAGAAAAAACCATTAATGGATAATCTTTTCAAAATAATTATGGTAGAGAATAGCAAACTTAAAAAACCACAACCAAAAATTAAAAAAGTAAAAAAACAAGAAAAAAAGCAACAGCACGATATCAAACAAGAAGTAGAAAAAAAAGTAGCTATCATCAGAAAGAAAAAAAAGAAAGATAAGGCAGCTCAAAAACAAATCGCACCCACTAAACCGATCGTTTCACTAAAAGTTGGTGATAGAGTGAAAATGATAGATGGAAACGCAGTAGGAACTATCGATAAATTAGAAAAAAAGAAAGCATTTGTAAATTACGGATCTTTTAAAACAAATGTTAATGTTTCGGAATTAGAAAAAATTTAAACAATGTCGACTTCAAAAGAAAATACCAAAGTTATACTCTTTGATGGAATTTGTAATCTTTGTAATAATGCTATAAAATTCATTATTAAAAATGATAAAAAAAACATATTTCAATTCGCTCCTTTACAAGGAGAATATGGAATTAAAATTCAGAACAAATACGAATTAGATTCAAAAGAAATAGATTCTATTATTCTTGTCGATGGCGATAAAGTATTCACTAGGTCTTCTGCTGCGCTTCGAATTGCAAAAGATTTAAGAGCCCCTTATTTTATTTTTTATATTTTTATTGTTATTCCGGCATTTATTCGAAACTTTATCTATGATTTAATAGCAAAAAATCGTTATAAATGGTTTGGAAAAACGGAAAGTTGTATGGTGCCATCCAACGAATTAAAGAGTAAATTTTTTGATTAAATCGTTAAAATTTGTTTCTTTGAAACCATACTTATAATAACCAACTAAGAAAATTATGAAGAATATTGATATAAAAAATATTAAAGATTTATTGATTGATTATGGAACCGAATATGGTTTAAAATTGATTGGCGCTGTGGTAATTTGGATCATTGGATCTTGGATTATCAAAAAAATCAAAAAAATATTGCTTAAAGCAATGAATAAACTAAATTATGATGAAAGTTTAGAAAGATTTCTGACAAGCTTAATCGTTGGGATTCTAAAAGTTGTCTTAATAGTTCTTATTCTTGGTCAATTAGGAGTAGAAACCTCCACTTTTGCCGCTATTTTAGCAGCGGCTGGTTTAGCTATAGGTTTAGCTTTACAAGGGTCACTGTCTAATTTTGCTGGAGGAATCCTAATAATGATTTTTAAACCCTACCGCATTGGCGATTATATTAAAGCACAAGGTGAATCAGGAACTGTTAAAGAAATTGAAATATTTACAACTAAACTTAACACTACAGATAATAAAGAAATTATTATTCCAAATGGTGCTATATCAAACGGAAATATCACCAATTTTTCAACTGAAAAAGTAAGAAGGGTTGACCTAAAAATAGGGGTCAGTTATGAAGCTGACATTAAACAGACCAAAGAGTTATTAATGCGTATAATGATGGAAAATCCCAAAGTATTACGTGATCCAGAACCACTAATTGTATTAGGGGAACTTGCAGATAGTTCTGTAAATTTCTACATGCGATCTTGGGCCAATACCGATGATTATTGGACCGTATATTTTGAAATGTTAGAAACTAGTAAAATTGAGTTGGATAAGGCAGGAATCGAAATACCATACCCTCAAATGGATATTCATACCAAAAATTAATTTCAACGAAACAATAAACAACCGAAAGTAGGTATCTATTTTCGGTTTTTTTATGCGACTAATCGTTTACTGCTCGTAATTATCGTCCCAATCTTTTATGGTTGGATTGCCTAATTTACCAACAGAATTTGCCACTAGCATCGAAACCATAGCGTCTCCGGTAACGTTTACAGTTGTTCTGCACATATCTAAAGGTCTATCGACAGCAAAAATTAATGCCAACCCTGCTTCTGGTATTCCAGCATAGCCCAAAACCCCCACTAACATGACCATTCCGGCTCCTGGAACTGCAGCAGACCCTATGGAAGCAAGCGTAGCTGTTGCAATAATCCCTAATTGAGTGCTTAAAGTTAAATCCATACCAAAGGCTTGGGCAATAAATACTGCAGCAACTGCTTGATATAGACTTGTCCCATCCATATTGATAGTCGCTCCAATTGGTAAAACGAAACTAGCAACTTCCTCTTCTACGCCTAAATGTTCCGTTACTCGCTCCATAGTTACTGGCAAAGTAGCAGCACTAGAGCTTGTAGAAAAAGCTAGTAATTGTGCTGGAGAGATACCGTTCATAAAAAAGCTAGGTTTCTTTTTAGTATATAGCATCACTATAATTATATAAATAACAATCATGACAATTAAACCTAATACAACAGTGATCGCATACCATCCTAGAGCCTTAAACAGATCAACACTTGGAGATTCTACTACGAGAGCAGCTAATAACGCAAATACTCCGTAGGGAGCTGCCAACATAATTAAGTCCACCATTTTTAAAATTACCTCATTAAATCCATCAAAAAATTTCTTTACGGTCTCCCCTTTTTCCTCTGGTATCAATATTAAACCAATTCCAAAAAAAACTGCAAAAAAGATGACTTGAAGCATATTTCGATTGCTAGTTGCAGCCTCAAATATGTTGGAAGGCACCAAATCTTCTAGAGCTTGAAGAGGGCCTGATTCTTTTTGTTTAATAGCAGTTTCTTGATATTTTTGAGTGCTTCCAGAATAATTTTCAACCATTTCAGTTCTTGTTTGTTCCGAAATTGTTTTTCCTGGACCAATAGAATTGACTAAAATTAATCCGACAGAAACAGCTATCACGGTAGTCATTACATAAACAATAATTGTTCTTGTTCCCATTTTCGATAGTTTAGAAATATCTTTTAAATCTGAAACACCTTTTATGAGTGCTGCTAGTATTAATGGAATCGCAATTAACTTTAAGGAATTGATAAATATTTTACCGAAAGGTTTAATCCAATCTTGAACTAGCTGCATGCCACCATCCACAAAAGTCATTAATAAACCAACAAAGATTCCTAAAGCCATTCCTAAAAGTATTTTCCAATGTAATGCTAATTTTTTCATAGTGATGTCCGAAAAGTCAGAGGGCTTTATTTAAATTAAAAAATTATATTTTATTTGTTTTATTGATTAAAGCAAAATCTGCTAAAACTAAAGCTGCCATCGCTTCTACAATGGGAACAGCTCTGGGTACCACACAGGGGTCGTGGCGACCTTTTCCTTTCATTTGCACCAGATTCCCTTCACTATTCAAAGCTTGTTGTTGTTGTATTAGAGTGGCGACTGGTTTAAAGGCTACTCGAAAATAAATATCCATCCCGTTACTAATTCCACCTTGAATTCCTCCAGATAAGTTAGTTTGGGTGGTTCCGTCTTCATTGAACAAGTCATTATGCTCACTCCCTTTCATAGAAGTTGCACAGAAACCAGCACCATACTCAAATCCTTTAACTGCATTTATAGACAACATCGCTTTACCTAATTGTGCATGAAGTTTTTCAAAAACTGGCTCTCCAAGACCAACAGGAACGTTTTGAAGGACGCACATGACAGTTCCGCCAAGCGTATCTCCAGTTTTTTTCACTTCTTCAATTTTTTGAATCATTTTGTCAGCGACGTGGAGGTCTGGACAACGAACAATTGTAGCTTCTATTTTATTAAAATCTAAGTCTTGATAAGGTTTATTAATATTTATATTACCGACAGAAGAAACAAATGCAGTAATTTTAATATCCTTTATTAATTGTTTGGCTATGGCACCAGCTACGACTCTACAAGCGGTCTCTCGTGCTGAAGCTCTTCCACCTCCTCTATAATCGCGGTGTCCAAATTTTTTTTCGAAGGTATAATCTGCATGAGAAGGACGATATACATCTTTAATATGAGAATAATCCTTAGATTTTTGATTGGTATTTTCGATGATAAAGGCCAATGGTGTTCCTGTCGTTATACCTTCGAATATACCCGACAAAAATTGAACCGCATCAGGTTCTTTTCTGGATGTGGTGATTTTTGATTGCCCTGGCATTCTACGAACCATATCTTTTTTCAAGGAGTTGAAGTCTATTTTGAGACCTGCTGGACAACCGTCAATCACTCCACCGATAGCAGATCCATGGGATTCGCCAAAAGTGGTTAATTTAAAAAGTGTTCCAAAGGAATTACCTGCCATACATTGGTTTTTAACAAATGTAAATTTTAAAATCAGAATAACCAAAACCCAACTGAATTGTTATCCTTTTAACTTGATCAATTTTACTATATTCGTTTAAAATTTTATTAAATGAAAAATATAACCTTTGCACTTTTGACTTTGTTAATTATATCCTGCTCAAGTAGTGATGACAGTGAAAGTATAATTCCGATTCCAGAATCCTATGATTATTTCCCTTTGAATGTTGGTGCCTACTGGACCTATAACAATCAAAATTCAGAGCAAGAAAATACCAGAGACTCGCTGTTTATTTCAGGGACTGAAATTATTGAGAATAATAGTTATTATCAGTTCAACGCGCTTGAACCAGTAGCGGGTTTTATGACAAGTCTACTTTCACAAAGTTCACTAAATGCGAATAACGATGAATTACTACTAAACGGTCAGTTTGGGACACCTCCAATTGAAGGATTTCCAGAAATTTCAATTCCACTTGTAAATTTAATAATGTATGATTTGAATGAATATAACGGCTCTTTATTGAGTGAAATTTCAGGAGAAATTTTAGAAGTTATTGAAGAAATACCCATAAAAATTAATTATCAGATTACTACAATTCAAGGAGAGACTTATGAAGATGGTTACGGTAATTTTACTAGCTCAAGTGTTTTATCTACTATGATAAATATTAACCTATCCATTATTGCAGCATTTGAAGTGCTTGGAACTGTTCTAGAAATTCCTATTTTACAGCCTCAAGATGTCATAAAAACCACCAATTATTTTGCAGATGGAATTGGAATGATTTATAGTGATACTTCAGTCGAATATCAATTAGAAGACTTAAGTATCTTAGGCATAATATTACCTATTCCCCTGGAAGACTCTTCGAATTCTTCACAAAATTTAGACACTTATTATATAGGAAATTAATCCAAATAATTTTTCAATTTGAAATCAAAACCAGATAAAACCAAGTTCATTCAAGATTTAAAAAATATTCTTGAAGAAAAATATGTCCTCACCTCTGAAGCTAGCAAATATGGACATCGAAAAGGATATCGATATGGCATGGGAGAAGCATTTGCGGTTATAAAACCTGGAGATTTATTGGAATTTTGGAAAGTTTTGGAACTTTGTGTTGAATCGGGATATATCGTGATCATGCAAGCAGCTAATACCGGTTTAACAGGTGGATCTACCCCTGAAGGTACTGACTATGATCGTCCTATAGTCATCATAAATACCATGCGTATCAATGATATTCATTTGATTGACAAAGGAAAACAAATAATAGGATTGCCTGGAAGCACTTTATTTGAGCTTGAAAATATATTAGCTCCTATTGAACGTGAACCACATTCGGTAATTGGATCAACTTCTATAGGAGCCTCGATAATAGGTGGTATATGTAACAATTCAGGAGGTTCACTGATTCAAAGAGGTCCTGCTTACACAGAGTTAGCGCTTTATGCCCAAGTAAATGAAAATGATGAACTCGTATTGATCAATGATTTAGGGATTGAACTTGGCGATACACCTGAAGATATATTATCCAATTTACAAACTAAAAATTATAGTTCAGATCAAATTCAATTTCCAAAAAAATTAGCCTCCGATAATGCATATGAAGAACGGTTAAGAGCTATTGACGAAGACACTCCAGCGCGTTTTAATGCAGATGGCAGGCGTTTATATGGTGTTTCTGGTTCTGCCGGTAAAGTTGCCGTTTTTGCGGTTCGCCTTGACACCTATCCAGCGGCAAAAAAAAATAAGGTTTTTTATATAGGAACCAACAAACCTGATGTGTTATGGAAAATGCGTCGCGATATACTTTCTAAGTTTAAAAATATTCCAACGACTGGTGATTATTTACATCGCGCTTGTTATGACGCTACCAAAAAATATAGCAAGGATAATTTTATAGTAATTGATCAACTAGGAACTAGTTTTATCCCCACTTTATTTGCTCTTAAACGCAAAGTAGATCTTATCGCTGGAAGATTTAAGTTTATGCCTGATAAATTTTCAGATCGATTGATGCAATTTTTGAGTAAGTTTTGGCCGAACCATTTACCTCCTCGTATGGAAAACTTTCGTGATTTATATGAGCATCATTGGATCATTGAAACATCGGATGAGGCTATCGATGAATCGCGAGTATATTTTAAAGATTTTTTTAACACTCATGAGGGTGATTTTTTTGAATGCACCGATAGAGAAGGAGAAAAAGCAGTTTTACATCGATTTGTGGCAGGAAGTGCAATTGGTCGTTATCATGCAATACACCAAAAAAAGGTTGGCCCTATGATGTCTATAGATGTGGCATTCCCTAGAAATGAAAAAGATTGGTTTGAAAATTTACCTCCTGAAATTGAAGATCAGCTGGAGATAAAGCTTCATTACGGACATTTGTTTTGTCATGTATTTCACCAAAACTATATTGTAAAAAAAGGAGTCGACGCTAAAGCTTTAAAAAACAAACTCTTAAAAACCTTTGATGAAAGAGGAGCTGAATATCCAGCAGAACACAATGTGGGACATGAATACTCAGCAAAACCAGTATTGAAAAATTTTTACAAGAAGTTAGACTCAACAAATGTATTTAATACTGGTATAGGAAAAACAAGTAAGCTTAAATACTGGAAATAAACTCTTAATTAATAAAAGCCTATACAGAAGTATAGGCTTTTATAATTGAAAATAATAGGACGTTAAGTCCTTATTTTATTGAATTTTATAGGCGTATCCTAACGAAAAGATAACTCCTCCAATACTACTTTCTCCGTATTGATCATTAATTTGTATGGTGTTAAATCCATAAGAAGCCCTTGCATCAAAAAACAATTCACTATTTGCATTCAGGTTTTTACTAAGTCCAATTGCAAAGGTTCCACCAAAATTAACTGTTTTTAAGTCATCTTTGATATCTGTGCTTGCTCCGACAGGAGTTGGAGGCAATTCAGTATAAGGAGGAAGTCCGTCTGGTCCAGGTAAAAAAACTGGATTGGTACCATCGCTATTTAGAAAAAACTGACTGGTCCCATCAGTAACTTGATTGGCATTAACTAATACACTTACATAAGGTCCAACAGCAACAGAGAATCGAAAGTTGTTACCCCAGCCAAACTTAACTAAAGCTGGAACTTCGATATAACTGAGCTCAGACTTACTGTCATAGGTAGCGTATAAGGGGTTTTCATTAGTAATTGGAGGTAAGCCTATAAATGGAAAAAACATGTTTAATTGATCTGTCAATTCATCACTTAATATGGGCTGCAACCCATTTCTTTCACCACCTCTTTGGGTATAGTTAAGCTCTGTTTGCATCGATATTAGTTCACTTAATTTAAACTCGAAGACGAAACCAAAATCAATTCCGGTTATTGATTCAAAATCTTCCGTATAGATGTTTTCAGATCTGCTTGATAAATTACCTAAACTGTAACCTACCTTTGCTCCAATTTTTACTTCCGAATTTGAAGTTGATGAAGTAACTTCCTCGTTGTTTTCTTGTGCAAAACCTGCGGTACCAAAACCTATTAAAAATAGGAATAAAAGGCTTTTTTTAATTAGTGTCATAGTTGTTTTTGTTTGATTATATAAACCGAAAGTACTAATTTTTTAATAATTAAATAAACTTCAGAAAATCTTTTGCTGAAAAATATTAAAAACATAAGAATTAAAATTTATTTTTTTAAAAGTCTATTTACTTTATTTTAAGCAATAATTTTCCTTTTTTATTTCCATTAAATAGCCTTAAAAAAGTTTCATAAAAGTTGTCCAATCCTTCATAAATATCTTCTCGACTCTTTATTTTTCCTTCCATCATCCACATTGCCATTTGCAGACCAGCCTCCTGATATTCAGAAGCGTAATCCAAGACTACCATTCCCTGCATTGTCGCTCTATTCACCAATAAGGAAAGATAGTTTTTTGGAGCAACGATATCATTTTCATTATTGTATTGTGAAATAGCACCACAGATAACCACCCGAGCATTAAACCGTAATTTGGTTAACGCCGCATCTAATATTTCTCCCCCTACATTATCAAAGTATACATCTATTCCTTTAGGACACTTAATCGCTAAAGACTCCATTAAATTTTCAGATTTATAATCGATAGCATGATCAAAACCTAGTTCATTAATTAAGTAGTCATTTTTTTCTTTTCCACCAGCGATACCGATAACAGTACACCCCTTTAGTTTTGCAATCTGTCCTACCAAACTCCCAACAGCTCCTGCAGCTCCGGAAACCAATACAACATCACCTGCCTTTATTTTTCCAACATTAAGAATACCAAAGTAAGCAGTCATTCCAGGCATCCCTAATACTCCTAAATATTTTGGCATGGGAACCATAGTGTCATCCACTTTGAAGCAATTTTCTCCATTTGTAGTAAAGTATTGCTGTACCCCGCCCCAATTAACCACACAGTCTCCTATTTTAAAGTTTGGATGGTTGTTTGATTCAATTACTTTACCAATACTTCCAGAACGCATTACTTCATCAATTTGAACTGGAGGTATATACGATTTTCTATCCATGATCCAGCCGCGCATCGCTGGGTCTAAAGAAATGTAATGATGCTCTATTAAAACTTCTCCGTCTTTGGGTTTTAATATTGGGTTAAGCTCAAAACTCCAAGTATCTTTACTAGGAATACCTATCGGCCTTTTTTTTAAAATTAGTTGTTTATTCATTTTATTTATTTTGTGGGCTGAATTTACTACTATTCAAATTAAACTACTAACTTTATTGACTAATTTTAGGAATTGTTCCCCATTAAAAAAAGCCCACATTTATAAAGAGTTATGCGCATTCTAAAAAAAATAATCATCATTTTACTATTCCTTATCAGTCTTATATTTATTTTAGGCTTTTGGTATTATCAACACTTAAAACCAGATTACGCTGGTGAAATCACATTAAATAACATCGAACAGAAAACAACCGTTTATTTTGATGATTACGGAATTCCACATATCTACGCAAAAAGTCATTTAGACGCTGTGACCGCTTTAGGTTATGTCCAGGCTCAAGATCGGTTGTGGCAAATGGAGTTAATGCGTAGAATTGCACCTGGTAGGTTATCAGAATTATTTGGGGAAGATTTAATTAAAAATGATCAGTTTTTTATAAATATTGGAATCGATGAATATTCTAAAAAATCAGTCGCTAATTTAGATAGCACTAGCCCTGAATATCAACTATTAGAATCCTATCTAAAAGGGATAAATCAATTTATAGACGAGGGTGTTACCCCATTAGAGTTCCATCTAATCGGTCTTAAAAAAGAACACTTCACACTAGTTGACACTTATAATGTTTTAGGATATATGGCATTTAGTTTTGCTATGGCCCAAAAAACAGACCCCTTATTAAGTGCTTTGATCGAAAAATTGGGAATAGATTATGTAAAAGAATTGCCTATAAATATTGATCCAGAAAGTGTTTTAATTAAAAGCTCGAAAGCAGATATGGACTATTATACCAGTATGGTTTCTAATATCAACACTATTTTAAACACCACTCCCATCCCGCCTTTTGTAGGGAGCAATAGTTGGGTTATTGGTGGCGATAAGACTGAATCTGGTAACGTAATTTTTGCCAACGATCCTCATATTGGTTTTTCACAACCTTCTGTTTGGTTTGAGGCGCACCTTGCGAGCCCCGACTATGAAATGTATGGTTATTTTTTACCGATTATCCCATTTCCATTATTGGGACACAACAAACAGATAGCCTATGGGTTAACCATGTTTGAGAACGATGACATTGATTTTTATAAAGAAAAAAATGATCCAGAAAATTCAAATATATATCAAATCCCTGATGGATATGCTACTTATAAAAATACTACCAAATTAATTAAGGTAAAAGGTCAAAAAGACCTGCAATTCAATTATAAAACTAGTAGGCACGGCCCTATAATTAATAAGACTTTAGTGACTGTTAACGATACATCACCTATTGCTATGTCTTGGATATATACCCAAGTAGAGAATCACTTAATGGAAGCGATTTACAGAATGTCGACTGCACGTAATAAGGAAGATTTTAAAAAGGGCGTATCAATGATTCATGCTCCAGGACTTAATGTAATGTATGGAGATGCCAAGGGGAATATTGGCTGGTGGGCTTCAGCGAAACTATATAAACTTAATCCTCATGTGAATTCAAAGTTTATTTTAGATGGAGCAAGTGGTAAGGACGATAAAATAGCCTTTTTAGATTTTCAGGAAAACCCAATGGCTGAAAATCCTCTTTGGAACTATGTATACTCTGCTAATAATCAACCAGATAGTATTGCTGGCATGTTATACCCTGGTTACTATTTACCTGAAGACCGTGCCAAAAGAATTGTACATTTATTAGAATCAAAGGATAACTGGAATAAAACATCGACTGCGAAAATGATTACAGATGTTACCTCATCAGTTTCAGGAACTTTAATTGAAGAACTTACGGAGGTTATAGATTATCATTCATTTGATACAAATGTTCAGAAAGCCATTGATATACTTCAGTTATGGGATGGATTAAATGAAATAGACGAAGTGGCGCCCACGATTTACAATAAATTTATTTACGAATATTTAAGCACTACGTTTAAAGATGAAATGGGAGCTACACTTTATCAACAATTCAATGAAACACATTTGATGAAACGAGTTATTGCCGATCAATTATTAAGAAAAGAAAGTATTTGGTGGGACGACATTAACACGCCAGCTATCGTAGAAACACGAAAAGACATCCTCTCTAAATCTTTAATTTCAACCGTTACAGCACTAGAAAATCAACTCGGAAAAGACATCGACACCTGGAATTGGGGACGAGTTCATGTGATAGAACACCAACATCCTTTGGGAAGTGTTGACCTATTAAAAGATTTTTTTAATGTAGGTCCCTTTCCAATTAATGGTGCCTCAGAGGTTATTAATAATTTAGCCTACAAAAGAGATTCCACTGGTATGTACCAGGTAAGAAATGGCCCTTCCACCCGAAGGATTATCGACTTTAATGATGTAGAAAATAGCTGGAGTATATTGCCTACTGGGCAATCGGGAAATCCTTTTAGTAAACATTACCAAGATCAGGCGAGTATGTACAATAAAGGAACGTTTAGAAAAATGAAAATGAATCAAGAGGAAATTAAAAAGAATTCCACAAAACTTATATTTAAACCTACAAATTAGTCTAAATTTTATGATTCTTTTTTAGTTGCCTTGTTTGGCATGGGACCCCGTAAATGAATGACTAAGCCATTTAAAAAGTTACGAAGAATTTGATCACCACATTCTACATACTTAGGGTGTTTTTCGTTTCTAAAAAAAGAACCTATTTCGCTTTTAGTAACTTTAAAATCGACTAATGAAAGTATTTGTACAATTTCATCATCTCTTAATTTTAATGCGACTCTTAGTTTTTTAAATATATCATTGTTAGATAGTGCCATAATAATTATGAGAGTATTTGTTCTTTAAAGTTAATTCCCAATGATTTTTGCAATTCGTGGATGCGTTGTATTTCACTTGGCAAGATTAAAG
>SGZC01000049.1 GCA_004213605.1 Flavobacteriales bacterium | reverse complement strand
TTTTATAATCTTGAAAATTTATTTGATACGGAAAATGACCCCCTAACCTATGATGATGATAGAACTCCAGATGGAAAAGATCATTGGACAGAAGAAATCTATCAAGATAAACTAAAAAATATGTCCAAGGTCATGGCTGAAATTGGTGCTGAGGTTTCGGGGAGCGCTCCTACAATTATAGGTGTTTGTGAAACTGAGAACAGGAAAGTTTTAGAAGATCTAGTTAACCAAGAAACTTTAGTTGAACAAGATTACGGAATTATTCAATTTGATTCACCTGACAGAAGGGGGATAGATGTTGCCTTATTGTATAAGAAAAAATTATTTACACCTACCCATTACAAAGCAAAAGAACTTTTAATTTATGACGATAATGATAAGTCAAAAAGAGTTTTTACAAGAGATCAGTTAGTTGTTAGCGGGATGTTAGACGGAGAAAAAATTCACTTAATAGTAAATCATTGGCCCTCTAGGAGTGGTGGCGAAAAAAGAAGTAGGTCTAAAAGAATCAAGGCCGCAAAATTAAACAGACAAATTATAGATTCCATATTTAGTGATGACCCCTATGCAAAAATAATTACCATGGGTGATTTAAATGACGATCCAACAAATCCAAGTGTGAAAGATTATCTAAACGCAAAGAGAAAATCAAACGATTTGCAAATGAAAGAATTGTACAATCCAATGGAGGATTTGGCAAAACAGGGATATGGCTCACTTGCTTACAGGGATAGTTGGAATTTATTTGATCAAATAATAATATCTACTGAATTAACAAAAAAAGATTTTTCAAGTTATCGTTTTTATAAGGCTGGAATCTATAATAAAACCTACTTAGTGAATGCTCATGGAAGGTATAAGGGGTACCCTTATCGTAGTTTTGCGAGCGGATCTTATACTGGAGGTTATAGCGATCACTTTCCGGTCTATATTTATTTGGTAAAAGAGAAATAAGCTTAGATTATAAAAAAAGCCTCCAATTAAGATTGTTGTTGGAAGCTTTTTTTTGAGAAAGTAACTTTGTGTATAGTTTGAAAAGAGAATTTAACTTATTTTTTTGCTTTTCTATTTGCAATAAAACTTTTTACAAAATAACCCATTGAAAAAGTAGAGGTCCCAATCATTAATAAAACTCTTAATAACCCTAATCCTCCTTGATCTATTGACTTAGGGAGTCTCATTCCGACTAAGGCTAATAAAATTAAAAGTGTTAGTAGAACAGCTATATGAGCTACTACTTTATTTTCTTTTCTTACCCCAGGTGAGCAAAGGATTAACGCAGCACCAAAACCCACAGGAATAAGAGCAGTTGGTGAAATTACTTCAAGATATCCCCATAATCCAATTGCAATTAAACAGACAGAATTTATTAAGTTAGCTTTTGTAGAATTCATAGTATAGTTTTTTGTTAATTAATATTGGAATTAAAAATACAAGAATAATTAATTAAATCTATTAAAAAGATCTTATTCTTATAAACCAAATAAAAGAATATTTAAATTATTAATAATATCAATTGTTAAATCTAATCATAAAAAAACGCCCTGAACAAAGTCAGGACGTTTTGATAATTTATTTAAACTAGTATTAAAATTCGTAACGCATAGAAGCATTGAACGTTCTTCCACCAGTAGTAAAATAACCAAATCTATCAGTTTGTTGGATTGCAACTTTATCAAATACATTAAACATATTAGCTCTAAAAGTCATTCTGTTAGTATTTCCTAGTCTAAATCTGTACGTTATTCCTGCATTTGTTAAGGCATAACTACCAAGCTGAGCTCCCGTATAATCTTCTTTTGAAGTATTTTCGTTCGTAAACTCGTAATGATTATCGTTATATTTAATACGAGCATCAATACTTAAGCCAGAAGCAATTTTGGCATCAAAACCAATTCCAGTTGTAAATTGAGGTGCAGTCGATACTTTGATTCCATCACGATTAACTGTACTTGTTTCACCAATTTGTTCATTTGTATCTGCGTTATAAGTAGAAACGACTGCTTCTCCTTTATAGGTCCATGAACCAGCAGAAATAAACCCTTGGAACGACAACCAGTCAGTGGCTCTATAACGAACATCTAGCTCAGCTCCAGTATGATATTGAGCGATCCCTCGTTGAAGAGTGGTAGTATCAAAATCATCTTGATCATCGTCAGGGGTACCATTATCATCTGTACCGAAACTAGACAATGTTCTATCCGTCCAATTAGTTACATATGCGTTGAAATTTGCTCTAAAATTGTTCGTTTTAAAGTGGTAACCCGCTTCAAAACTGGTGATTTTTTCGTTTTCAACTGCAGGAGAAACCAATTCAGTAATAAAGCCAGTATTTCTATTAAAAATATTGTCCAAGTATGGTTGTCTGGAATTGTAACCTGCGTTGAAGAAAATAATATTTCCTTCGGCCACCGTTAAAGAAACTCCACCCTTTACATTGTATCCTGTTTTACTAGTTTTTTCAGATGTTGCTGGCTTATATCTGTCTTCTCTTTCATAAGACTGGTTTGATACCCCACCTTGAGCAAAAATAGAAAACATGTCATTAGCATACTCTACCTGTCCAAAAACACCCTGATAGTTTATTGTTTCTGAATTATCGTAAGCAATCCTATCTTCTTCTGGAGCGAAGTTAAATAATGCAGCCCAAGGATTAGCGTCATAAGAATTAGTTACTACGTTATCGGCTGGTAAGTTATCTCCACTGTCATTTGTCCATCCTGACAAGCCATAAAAATCAGCAATTTGCCTGAAATGGTCTCCTGTGTAAGTCCTAACGTCTACACCGGCACTAGCTGTAAGATTTTCTGAAAAGTTATGTGTTAAATTAGATAACAATCCATACCAAGCGTGATTGTTCATAGAAGCTCTTCTAATATATCCTGCGCCATTTTCGGCCCCATAATCACCACCTATCCCTACAAGGGCATTATTAGCTTCAATTGCAGGATAATCTAGTTGACCAAATAAAGGCCCGTCACCATCTGGATCTGCTGTTCTAATTCTTCCGT
Organism: Flavobacteriales bacterium; assembly: GCA_004213605.1. Lineage (GTDB taxonomy): Bacteria > Bacteroidota > Bacteroidia > Flavobacteriales > Flavobacteriaceae > Marifrigoribacter. The sequence continues at coordinate 8,763 of SGZC01000049.1, read as the reverse complement.
TACCTCTCGGTCCCGTTCCACCACCACGACCCCATGATGCATATACTACGGTAGATAATTCAGTGTTTTCAGAAATGTCAAAATCCCAGTTTAAGTTAGCAACTGGTTTGTGATAAAAATTTTGTCTTTCTGACGAGATATCTGTCCCATCTTCATTAAGGTAACCCCAGTGTTGATTAAACTTAGGATCAGCAGCAATTCTTTCCAAAGATTGAGACCACTGATTTCCATGTAATTGAGGAGCACCTGTAATTAAAAAGTTAAAATTATGTCTTTCGTTTGGTTTAAACCCTACAGCAAAGTAATAGGTTTGTCCTTGACCATAAGTACCTTTAGCCCACTTTCTATGAGCTTGCCAATGGTCTAGAAGTACAGAAAAAGCCCATCCTTTTTCATTTCTACCAGAATCGTAACCAACAGTTCCTTTAAAGTAACTGTCATTAGCTCCTGTAAAACGAGCAAATCCACCTTGCTTCTTTTCTGCAGCTTTCATTACAATATTCGTTGTACCCCCAACAGAAGGGATTGCTAACTTAGAAGCTCCTAAACCTCTTTGAACTTGAACCGTCGTAGCAATATCGGCAATACCAGCCCAGTTAGACCAATAAACTTTCCCGTCTTCCATACTGTTCACGGGTTGTCCATTTAATAATATGGCAATATTTGTTTGGTCAAAACCTCTTAAGAAAAATTGAGAATCACCAAAACCATTGTTCCCTGTAACCGTAGCAGAGGGTGTAAAAGCTATAGATTCTGTCAAATCTACATTTCCACCTCCTTTTAATTGAATTTCTTCAGCAGAAATAGTTGACACCGCAATAGGCGTTTTTCTACTGGTGGCTAGATCGATAACTCCAGAGCCTATAACCACTACCTCAGCAAGAGCATCAGCATCAATAGCTAAAAAAACTGTCTCTAGATTTGCACTTCCATTTGAAAGTGTATAAGATACTGTTTGAGAAGAGTACCCTAAGTAAGAGATGGTGATATTTCCACTATTTCCGTCTACGGTAAGTGAAAAATTTCCATCAAAATCTGAGATAGCACCGTTGTCAGTTCCATCTTCAACAATAGTTGCTCCTGAAAGTGGGCCCCCTAAATCGTTGTCATTAATTGTTCCTGTAATAGTCCCTTGTGCAAATGAAATAACATTTACAAATAAAAAGGATACTACTAAATAAAAAGTAATTTTTTTCATCATTTAAAATTGTTTTGAGTTGATGCAAATTTACATATACATTTGTTTTTTTATGTTATTTAATTGTAAATAAAATATCAAATATTTAAAATAATTTGCTTGAGTAAGAATAACAAAAATTCTAACTATATATCGTTTGTTTCGTTAGTTTTTATTAACAAACTTGTGAACTTTAAAAACTAAAACACAAGTTTACTTAACTGATTTTTTAATGGAGTGATAAATTTAAAATAAGAATTTTGATATGTCTTTTGTAACGGTTCTGAAGGTGGTAAATCTTGCTTAAAAGGATCTACTTGTTTTCCGTTTTTCCAAAAACGATAACAGACATGAGGTCCACTTGTATTGCCCGTCATTCCAACCCAACCGATTACATCTCCTTGTTTTACCGCTTCTCCTCTTTTTGCATTTCTCTTTTTCATGTGAAGGTATTGGGTTTCGTAGGTGCTATTGTGTCTAATCCTAACGTAATTTCCGTTACCTCTTCTTTTTTCAGACTTTGAAACAATTCCATCTGCAGTTGCCAAAATTGGAGTTCCTACTGGTGCCGCAAAATCTGTCCCTTTATGCGGTCGAACTCTATTGCCATATAACTTAATTCTTCTTTTTAGATTATACCTTGAAGAAATTCTACTAAATTTAACAGGAGCTTTCAAAAAAGCTCTTCTTAAATTGTTAGCCTTGTCATCGTAATAATCTTTAATTCCTAGCACAGAATCTCCTATGAATCCAAATGCATAAAAAGGTTTTCCTCGATGCTCGAACATTGCTGCTTTTATTTCTCCTAAACCTGCAGAAATCGTATCGTTAATGTACTTCTGAGTGTAAACCACTTTAAATCTATCTCCAGGCTGTAATCTAAAAAAGTCAATAGTCCAAGCATATATATTTGCTAATTGATCGGTCATATTTGGACTTAATCTTTGATCCTCCATAGTTTGAGAGAGCGAACTCGTTATGACTCCCTTAGCTGATTTTTCTACATAGGTAACTGGCTTTTTATCATTGAAAGCACTTACACAATCTCTTAAGTCGATTACCGCAAAATCAATTCTATTTTTTTCATAAATAAATAATTGTGTTTTGTCGATACTATCTTTTGAATTAAGTAAAACATAAGGGTTACCAACTTTTACCCTTCTAACATCAAAGCTATCTTTTATTTTTGAAACAACTCCATAGATTTCTCTCTGTGACACGTGATTTTCGTCTAAAATAGCGCCAAAAGTATCCCCTGACCGTATGGTATCCCTTACAACATTGAATTCGTTAAAATCATACCCATACTGAAAATTAGCTCTTATAACATTTTTTGTAGTAACAGTATTATCCGTTCTTTTTTGAGTGCAAGAAATAAAATAAAAAAAAATCGGGATAACTAGGAGAGCATTTTTCAATATAAATTAATTTTAAATATTAGTTCCCCATTCATTCAACTCCTTTTCAGACCATAGATCTGGGAAAAAAATTCTTTTTTGATATTTTGGATGCATGTATTTTTGCCAGTCACTTCCTCCTGTTGCTTCAATCTCTTTTCCTGAAGAATTATCCCCTGAAATATAATGATTAGCAGCATTGTAATGCGCCAAAACCCAAGTGATATTAACTGTATAATCGTAATGCCTCATGGCCTTAATTAATTTGGGATCTTGTTGAACCTCTTTTGGCAACTCCTTGAATTTAGCATATAAATTTATGGTATTGTACTCTTTGGTAAAAGCAATAAATTCGTTTTTGTATTTTTCTTCAAAGGAAGATAAGAGATGTGATTTTTTTTCCGTTTTATAATCCTTACCAGCTGCTTGCCAATATAAATGATCTAATGCATGCTCATAAGGAGTGTTTCGATCTATGGTCTCCCTAAATCTTGCATCTATTAAATTAATTAAATCTGTAGAGGCAAATTCAATTTTTCGGTACTGAGCACTTTGAAAACCACTTGCTGGGGTTAAGGTATTTCTAAACTTTAAATACTGTTCTATTTCCATTCCGTCTTGCATTATGGAAAAAGATGAAGTAAGCATATCAAAGTACCTACTGATACGCATTAATCTCGAGGAAAAAAACTCTGCAGTTAGCGCTTTATGGTGGGCGACTTGGTCGATTTCCCAAAGGATCATTTTAAACAACAGTTCGTTTACTTGATGATACATAATAAAAATCATTTCATCTGGCAATGTAGTTCTTTGAAGTTGTAAATTTAATAAGGCGTCTGTTTTAATATAATCCCAATAAGTAATTGGCTCACTGTAAAGTAATCCCTCTAAGTGGGTATCTAAATCTTGACCTATATCGTTAAATTTATTCTCTAACTGATGTATCAATTGATCTCTATTTGATTGAGTTGCCATAATCTATTCTACAAATATTTTAAATGAATTATTTAGTTTTTTAAACTCTATTAAAGAAGCTTTTAACGATCCAACTACCAAATCTGCTTTTATTAATAATGGTAATTTATTATCATCATCACTAACCCAAATTGTTAGACTTTCTTTTTCATTAAAAATTCTACCTGACTGAACATAGGGCCTAAAAACCAAGCAAGGAACTTTTCCAAACTCTGAGTCTAATATCTCTCTCCGTAAATATTTAAGTTTGAATTTATAATTTTCACTATCAAAAAACATATCTAAATTAAACTCATCATTCTCCTTTAAATGAAGGGTGTCTAAATTATTACGAAGATAATAAAAAGAAGAAACCATATCTTGAGCATTCTCTGGAAAAGGAACTGTTTTTTCATGATTATTTATAAAATCTACTATGGTCGCCATTTTAGAAGAATGATTAAAGTCAATCTGAATCTCTTTTTTATAGCCTCCTTCATTGATATCCCTAATAAACCTTAGGGGGAGGTCGTCATTTTTTAAAATATAAGATTCATAATGATCTTCAACCTTAAAAAACCAACTAGTCACTCCCGTAGTTTTTCCAAAGCCAATGATGTGATATACCTCCTCATTGTTTAATAGCTCACTTTTAACTTCAAGAGTAGCTTGTCCTGCGTTTATTAATCCATAATGGATCTTAAACTTTAGCCATTCTCCGTCTTCGTAGGCTTTTTTTTGACAAAAGCAATACGAGCTGAAAAAAAATATTATAAGAGCACTTAAATATTTCATTAACCGATAGATTATTATCAAAAATTATTTATGCTACTGATTAACAATAACGCTATTAAAAATAATACAAATTTAAAGAGTTCCTCTATTGGCTTGTTCTCTCTCAATAGATTCAAAGAGTGCTTTAAAATTTCCTGCTCCAAATCCTTGAGCTCCCATTCTTTGAATAATTTCAAAAAATAAAGTAGGTCTATCTTCTACTGGTTTTGTAAATATTTGAAGTAAATATCCTTCTTCATCAGCATCTACAAGTATAGAAAGTTTTTGTAACTCTTTTACATCTTCTTTCATTATATCCATGTGCGGCCCTAATCTGCTTGGAATTTCGTCATAATAAGCTTGTGGTGGTGGTGGCAAAAACTCTACTCCGCGAGCTTTAAGTTGAGCGACTGTTTTAATTATATCATCAGTGGTAACTGCTAAATGTTGTACTCCGGAATCTTCATAAAAGTCTAGGTACTCTTCAATTTGAGATTTTTTTGCTGCTTTTGCAGGTTCATTAATTGGAAATTTTATTCTTCCGTTTCCATTGCTCATCACTTTACTCATGAGTGCAGAATATTCTGTATGAATTTGTTTGTCGTCAAATGATAAAAAATTAACAAAACCCATCACATCCTCGTACCATTTGACCCACTTATTCATTTCTCCCCAGCCTACATTTCCGACCATATGATCAATGTATTTTAATCCTACAGGTTCTGGATTATACTCCGATTCCCAGGGAACAAAACCTGGTAAAAAGGTTCCTTTATAATTTTTTCTTTCTACAAACATATGAACTGTTTCGCCATACGTATAAATACCTGCTCTAACAACTTCTCCATATTCATCTTTCTCAATAACAGGTTCCATATAAGAAACAGCACCTCTTTTAGTGGTTTCTTCGTATGCTTTTTTTGCGTCTTCAACCCATAAAGCAATCACTTTTACTCCATCTCCATGTTTAACAATGTGTTCATTGATCGGAGAGTTACTATTAAGAGGTGTGGTTAATATTAAAACTATTTTGTCTTGCTTTAAGGCATAACTCACACTGTCTCTAGAACCTGTTTCTAATCCTTTGTAAGCATAGGACTGAAAGCCAAATGCCGTCTTATAGAAATGAGCTGATTGTTTTGCATTCCCGACATAAAACTCAACATAATCTGTTCCAAGCAAGGGTAAAAAATCTTGTGCTCCATCAAATATTTTTTCTAAACCGTAATCAACCGGTTTTACTTCTTTATTACTCATAATATTGTTTTTTCAAGGATTAAATAATCCAAGATTTATAATAATCGTCTACTTTTAATTTTAAAGCTTCTTCCGTGATCATGACCGGATTAAAAGGGTCAATCATCACAGCTAATTCTTCTGTTTGTTTTTTTCCAACGCTTCTTTCAATTGCACCTGGATGTGGTCCATGAGGAATGCCTCCTGGGTGCAAGGTAATTTGTCCTTTTTCAATATTATTTCTACTCATAAAATCTCCATCTACATAATACAATAGTTCTTCCGAGTCAATATTTGAGTGGTGATAAGGTGAAGGAATAGATTTTGGATGATAGTCGTACATTCTGGGGACAAAAGAACATACAACAAAACCCGATGCCTCCCATTGTTGATGAACAGGAGGAGGCATATGAATTCTTCCTGTAATGGGTTCGAAATCGTGGATTGAAAAAGCATAGGGATAGTGAAAACCATCCCAACCAATTACATCAAAAGGATGATTTGAATGGGTGTATTCCCACATTACGCCTTGTTTTTTCGAAACTATTTTAAACTCTCCTTTTTCATCATGGGTTTGAAGATCTTTAGGTAACCTAAAGTCTCTTTCACAAAATGGAGAGTGTTCTAAAAATTGACCAAAATTGTTTCTATACCTTCTTGGGCTTACTATTGGACTAAAGGACTCAATATATAGCAGTTTATTTTCTTCCGTTTCAAAGTCAATTTGATACGTAGTCCCTCTAGGAATGATTAAATAGTCTCCATACTGAAATTTAATATCCCCATACATTGTTTTTAGGGTTCCAGAGCCTACATGAATAAATAACATTTCATCAGCATCTGAATTTCTATAAAAGTAATCTTCAGAAAATTCCTTTGGAGCTGCTAAACCAATATGCAAATCGTTGTTTACAAACAATGTTTTCCTACTTGCTAAGAAATCTTTTTCAGGACTTAGTGAAAACCCTTTAAAGCTGAGCGCCTTCATATTTTTATCAATGGCAATTTTTGGGCTTACATCTTCACCTCTTTTGATTTCAGAAACAACAGTTGGCGGGTATAAATGATAAATTAGAGAAGACATTCCTGCAAATCCTGCTGTACCAAATAGTTCTTCTTGGTATAAAGATCCATCAGGTTTTTCGAATGTAGTATGTCTTTTGGGCGGTATTTTACCGAGGCTATGGTAACGTGGCATAATTTTTTTATTAAATGATTAAACTTAATTATCTGAAAATTATTAAATGCCTATTCTGGGTTTCTTTTATTTTGAAACTTGATATCAAGAAAGGTATTTTTTCAAAGACGGGTAGTCATAATACAAATATCGTAAAAAATTATTGTTTTTAGATGAAGAGACTATTAAAACCTAACTAAGGATATACCGTCTGTTAAAAACGATATCCTACACTCACATACCATGCACTTTTCTCTATTTCTGGAGAATATGAATATTTAATTTCAATCGGGCCTAAAAAAGTATCCCATCCAAAACCTACAGCATATCCCGAATAATCAATTGCATCAATCCATTTATTGTCGTCAAATAAATTATCTCCAACATTTGCAATGTTTGCTGAAGTGGTGAAATGTATTTTTTTGTAAAAATTATAATTAAAGGTTATTGTTGCTTTTAAAAATGTATCACCCCGAAGATTCAAATCTTTATACCCATACAAAGGCACTAAATTACTGAACTCCTTATAACCATAACCTCCTACAAAGAAATCAAAAGATTTTGTAGCATCTCCGCCTATATTAACACCTCCTTCAGCCTCTACAAGTGCAGAAATATTTTTAAAAATAGTCTTGGCATAGCCTAATTTAGCTCTCCCAGTTGAAAATTCATTAAAGTTTTTATTAATCCCGTTTGCATAAAAATAAAAGTTAAAATTTCCTTTGAAATAAAACCCCTTCGTTGGAAAAAATTTATGATCGAATGAATCGTAAATAACATATCCCAAAGCGCCTATATAATTGGTGTCATCAAAAACTGTTCTGGGCTCATTGTTTTGATCAATCCCAATCGTTTTAGAAAAATACTCTTTCCATTTGTGTTCAATTCCAACTCCAATTAAAAAAGTTCTTTTGAAAAAGGATTGTAAATATATCTGATTCGTTAATTCTGCATATTGGAAATTTAAACTATTGATATCCGTTTCGGCATCAGTCATTTCAATTGCTCTAATAAAATCTAAATTTACGTTTTCATCAAAAGTATTATAATTAGAGTTTAACCCGATACTCCAATAATAGCCTTTATCAATAAAATAATCAAAGTTATATCTGAGGTTATCACCTACTATAATGTCAAAAGAAGTGATGTCATTATTTGTTAGGAGTCTTTTTTGAGTGTAATTTACTAAAACAGCTGTCTTGTATAGATCATCGTAATGTGCTCCTAGTCGAAAGGAAGATCTGTTTTCGCTTTCAACCACATCAAATTTTATGATAAGCCCCCCTTTTTTATCACTGATAAAACGATAATTAATTTTTTGAAAATTATTGGTTGCTGACAGATTGTTAACTCCCTCGCTGAACTCCTCCCAAGAAGTTATCGAGGGAATTCTTAATTTTAATTTTCCTAAAATATAAGAGCGAGTATAGTGAATGTTGCCGTCTATTTGGATCTCGCTTATGATTAATGAATCACTGAAATTAACGATCTCTTCATTTCTTGGAGCCCTTTTTTGTTTGGCGGCGAGTTTAATTAATTGATTCTTGACCGACAGTGCTTCATTTGATCCCGCAGCTATAATTTCTGATTTCTCACGAAAAGAAACAACCGAAAAATCTGTAATGTTTGGCCGAATATAAATATCTGTATTTTTTCTCTTTTCTATCATTGCTTCGATTGCACTGTAATTACCAACTTGCCCTAATATTTCAATAGCGCTTTTAAGTTCATTTCTTGTTTTCAAGGTATCTTGAACATCAATTCCGATTATAAAGTCAGCCCCCATCAACCTTAACTCCTCAACAGGATAGTTGTTGGTAACACCCCCATCTACATAAATTGAATCTCCAAGTTTAACAGGGTTAAATAATGTTGGTAATGCACTACTCGCGGCAACAGCTCTTGGTAAATAACCTTTATTTAATACGGTTTCTTTTCCCGATTCAATATTAGTAGCAATACAGAAAAAAGGAATGGGTAAATCTTTAAAATTTTCAATATCACCTACATGAGCAGTTAATTTCGAAAATAAATTATACATATTTTGA
>SGZC01000048.1 GCA_004213605.1 Flavobacteriales bacterium | reverse complement strand
GTAGACGACGATACCAACACTGGATTAGTAACTGATATTAAGGAAAAACTAAGAGAACTTAATATGGTTAAAATTATCTATATTACTACTTCAGGAGATCCATTAGAACAATAATATTTTAGTGTAACATACCGAAATGCCTTAAGTTTCTTCAAAATTTAAGGCATTTTTTTAGTTGTAATTTATATAGACTATATTTATTGCTCTTTAATAAAAAGTTATTTTTATAAATAATATGATTCGTTACGCTGTATATCTTCTTTTTTTATTTTTTTACAGCCTTACTTTGGCACAAGAATTAATTCCTCAATCAGAAGACGATTTATGTTATAGAGAAGATCAATTTTACATTGGTGTTTCTTACAATGTTTTTGCCTTTACTCCGTCAGGGATGAATCCTGAGGGAATCTCTGCTGGATTTCAATTTGGATTTCTGAGAGATTTCCCAATCAATAAAAGACGAAATTTAGCGATAGCAATAGGAGCTGGGTTTTCATATGATCAATTTGGTCAAAATCTTTTTATTAATGAAAACGAACAGGGGACAACGTCATTTGAAATATTGGCTTCTAATCAAGATTTCTTAAGAAATCGTCTTAGCTTGTCTGTTGTTGAAGCTCCAATAGAGTTTAGATGGAGAAGTTCTACCCCCTCTAATTATAAGTTCTGGAGAGTTTATGCCGGATTTAGATTGGGATACACTGTTTGGAACCAATCCTCTCTTAAAAGATTTGATGAAACCGTTAAAATTCAAAATATAACTGAGTTAGAAAAGTTACGTATGGGAGCTAGTTTGAGTTTAGGTTATAATAAATTTAATTTGTTTGCATACTATAGCATAAACCCCTTTTTCAATGAGGATGCAGTTACCAATGATGGTCAAAAAGTAAATTTTCACGGTATTAAAATGGGATTAATTTTTTACATCTTTTAATAACTTTTTATTAACTCGTTAAAAATTTATTTAAAACCACAATTACGATAGCGGATATTTTTTTAAATTATACCCAATATTTTAGTATTACAACTTGTGGTAATGCCCCTATAAAGAATCCGATAATTAATTCTGATGTAGAGTGAGATTTTGTTGCTAATCTGGAGGAAGCTACCCATCCGTTAATAAAAAAAAATAAACCAATCGCACATAAATAATTTTCTGAAAAGTGGAAACTTAGTCCGATTAAAAAAAAGGGAACTACTGCCACTCCCATTTGGTGAAGACTGGCTTTAATATTAAAAAAAACCAGGGCCAAAGCTGCTAATGTAGAAAGTAAAACTGCAACGAAAAAGTAATATAATTCAGGATTTTGATATATTGGAAACACTTTATCAATAATTATAAAAATTAATATTATTTGTATCATGAGAGGATATTTTCGTTCTGTTACCTCCTTTAGATCTATACTTTTGACGAGTCCCAATACTTTTAATACCAAAAATGAAATTAAAGGAATTATTACACTAATAATTAAAATTGCATACGTTTTAACAAAAACAATTTCAGAGGCGTTAAATCTTGGTACTAATGTGAAATAGGATCCAACACTAATCAACGGCATTAACAAAGGATGAAAAATAAAAGACGCACTTCGTAAAAAATAGTTCATTATATTTTTTTTCTCAAACGAGCAACGGGGACTTCCAATTGCTCTCTATATTTAGCAATGGTTCTTCGTGCGATTGGATAACCTTTATTTTTAAGAATTTCAGCGAGTTTGTCGTCTGTGTAAGGCTTTTTTTTATCTTCTTCTAAAATAATATTTTCGAGAATATTTTTTATTTCTCTAGTAGAAACATCTTCTCCTTTGTCGTTTTTCATGGATTCGCTAAAAAACTCTTTTATTAATTTTGTTCCATAAGGAGTATCTACATATTTGCTGTTTGCGACACGAGAAACTGTGGAAACATCCATAGCTATTTCGTCTGCAATATTTTTTAAAATCATTGGTTTAAGCTTTTGTTCATCGCCTGTCAAAAAATATTCCTTTTGATGATGCATAATCGCATTCATCGTAATAAATAAAGTTTGTTGCCTCTGTTTTATAGCATCTATAAACCATTTAGCTGCATCTAGTTTTTGTTTAATAAATAAAACAGCATCTTTTTGAGATTTAGTTTTTTGCTTTGTCACTTTGAATCCTTTTAGCATCTCACTATAATCTTTTGACACGTGAAGATCTGGTGCATTACGACCGTTTAAAGTCAATTGTAGATCTCCGTCTTGAATTCTAATCGTAAAATCTGGAACTACATGTTCTATAATTTTTGTATTACCTGCATATGAGCCACCTGGTTTTGGGTTTAAAATTTCAATTTCATGAATTGCAGCTCGCAGATGATTTTCAGTTACTGAATGTTTTGATAGAATTTTATTGTAATGTTTTTTTGAAAACTGATCAAAAGAATCCTCAATTAATTTAATCGCTAATGAAGTTGCCTCCGTACTATTTTTTCTTTTGAGTTGTATTAATAAACACTCCTGCAAATTTTTAGCGCCAACACCTGCGGGATCGAGATTTTGAACAATTTTAATAATTTCAACAACTTTTTCTTCAGAAGTAAAGATGTTTTGCGTGAATGCTAAATCATCAACAATATCTAGTATATCTCTTCGAATATATCCTCCTTCATCAACACTCCCTACAAGAAAATGTGCTATTTCTTTTTCTTCTTCATTGAAATGATAGGTGTTTAATTGTTGAAGCAAATATTGATTAAAAGAAGTTCCAGAGGCATATGGAATTTGTTTTTCCTCTTCATCCGGACTATAATTATTGACAGATAATTTATAATTGGGTGTTTCATCATCACTTAAATATTCATCAATATTTATTTCAGTTTCGATTACTTCGTTCCCTTCAACTGAATCGTTATCAAATTCTTCGTTGCTAAAGTCATCATCAAATTCATTTGAATCTTCTTTTCCTCCCTCAAGTGCCGGATTTTCCTCAATTTCTTGAGAAATTCTTTGTTCAAAAGCTTGCGTTGGTAGCTGTATCAGTTTCATTAATTGAATCTGCTGAGGCGAAAGCTTTTGTGAGAGTTTAAAGTTTAATTGTTGTTTTAGCATAGTTGATTCTATATCATAAAAATAAAAAAAACAATCTACATAATAAGAACGTAGATTGTTTTAATGTCTAATTATAAAATAATAGTTATTTAAAAACTCGCATTACCAGGAGTTCGTGGATAGGGAATAACATCTCTTATGTTACTCATTCCGGTAACAAATTGAACTAACCTTTCAAATCCTAAGCCAAACCCGCTATGAACAGCGGTTCCAAATTTTCGCAAATCCAAATACCAAAATAATTCTTTCTGATCAATATCTAAATCAGCCATTTTTTGTTTTAAAACATCAAATCGTTCTTCTCTTTGTGAGCCGCCAACAATTTCGCCGATTCCAGGAAATAAAACATCCATTGCTCTCACTGTTTTTCCATCATCGTTCAATCGCATATAAAACGCTTTAATATTGGCAGGATAATCAAACAAAATCACAGGACATTTAAAATGTTTTTCTACCAAAAAACGTTCGTGTTCACTTTGTAAATCTGCTCCCCATGCTTCTATTGGATATTTAAATTTTTTCTTTTTGTTTGGTTTACTATTTTTAAGGATACTGATGGCCTCCGTATAACTAACTCTTTTGAAGTTATTTTCTCCAATAAACATCAATTTCTCTAGGAGTGACATTTCACTCCTCTCGTTTTGCGGTTTACTTTTTTCTTCTTGAATTAGTCGTTGTTCAAGAAACTCTAAATCCTCTTTACAATGCTTGAGCGCATAACTGACTACATATTTTATAAAATCTTCTGCAAGATCCATGTTTTGATCTAAATCGTAAAATGCAACCTCTGGTTCAATCATCCAAAATTCTGCTAGATGTCTTGATGTATTTGAGTTTTCAGCTCTAAAGGTAGGTCCAAAGGTGTATACTTTTCCCAACGCCATTGCATAGGTTTCTGCTTCTAATTGACCACTTACGGTCAAGTTTGTTTCTTTTTCGAAAAAATCTTTTTTGTAATCGATGTCTCCACCTTCATTAAGAGGTGGATCTTTTGGATTTAAAGCGGATACTTTAAACATTTCTCCTGCACCTTCAGCATCACTTCCTGTAATAATTGGAGTGTGCATGTAATTAAATCCATTTTTTTGAAAATACTCGTGGACCGCAAAAGCTAGCTTTGATCGGGTTCTCATAACCGCACTAAAAGTGTTGGTACGGACTCTTAAATGAGCTTCTTCTCTTAATTTTTCTAGAGAGTGTCTTTTTGGTGAAAGAATGGTAAGTTTTACTTCTTCAGGATCTGCCTCTCCTAAAATTTCTAATTTTGCAATCTGAATTTCAACTTTTTGCCCTTTCCCTTGACTTTCTACAATAGTTCCTGTCACTTTAATAGCGGCTCCAATAGTGATTTTTTTTAAGAGCGATTGCTCAAAATTTTCAAAATCAATGACGCATTGTAAATTTTTGATAGTAGAACCATCATTTAAGGCAATGAAACGATTGCTTCTAAAAGCCCTAACCCATCCTTGAGTACTAATTTCTGTTGAAGAGGGTCTAGTAGCTATTATATCTTTAATTCTATTTTCTTGCATTTCTGGTAAGTTTGATTTTCAAAGATACTTTTTACTTCAAAAAAGACAATGATTTATAAGATTTCATTTTCTTCATCGAGTTTAGTGTCTGATAAAATTTGAATACTTGGTTTTTTTAGAGTTTTCTTATTTGCTATACTTCTCTCAAGAGACAATAGTAGGGAGGGAAGTAGTAATAAATTAGAGAGCATCGCAAATAGTAATGTTATAGACACTAATATGCCTAGGGCTACCGTTCCCCCAAAACTAGAGATCGCAAATACTGAGAATCCGAAAAATAAAACGATCGAAGTATATAACATACTGACTCCGGTTTCCCTCAAAGCTGCGTAAACAGATTTTCTAATTTTCCATTTATTTGCAATCAATTCTTGTCGGTATTTTGCTAAAAAATGAATAGTATCATCAACAGAAATTCCAAAAGCAATACTAAAAACGAGTATGGTGGACGGCTTAATGGGGACCCCTATAAACCCCATGAGTCCTGCAGTAATTATTAATGGGAGCAAATTAGGTATTAATGAAACTAAAATCATTTTAAAACTTCTAAACATCCATGCCATAAATAACGCAATCAAAAATATAGCAAGTGACAGGGAAACGATTAGGTTGTTAACTAGATATTTTGTTCCTTTTTGGAAAACTAGTGCTTTTCCAGTGAGTATAACATTATAGCGTTCTTTTGGGAATATTTTTTTTATTTCAGACTTTAGATCCTCTTCTATCCGCTCAAATCGTTCTGTTTCTGTATCTTTCATAAAGGTGGTAATACGAGCAAATTGTCCAGTACTGTCCACATAATTTTCTAAAAAATGACTGCTTTCAGTTCCGCTATTTGCATATGAAAGTAAAAAGGTTCTTTCTTGACTATTTGGTAATTGATAGTATTCAGGATTGTTATTGTAGTATGCTTGTTTAGAAAATTTAACCAATTCAACTACAGAAAGAGGTTTTGATAGCTCAGGGACTTCGTTAATATAGGCCTGTAACTTATCCATTCGTTTTAGTGATGCAAGACTTAAAACTCCTTTTTTTCTTTTTGTATCTATGAGTATTTCAAGGGGCATAATCCCCTCAAATTCTTTTTCGAAAAATTTAATATCCTTAAAAAATTCTGTTTTCTTAGGCATATCTTCGATGATACTGCCTGAAATTCCAATATTATTTATTCCAATAATACTAATACAAAGGACAGATACCGAAATAATATAAATAGAAATTCGGTGGTTTTTAACCATATGTTCAGTCCAATTTACAAATTGAATGATCCAATTTTTACCTAAGTGTTTTAGATGTTTTTCTTTTGGAGGTGGCAGATAACTGTATATTATTGGAATGATAAACAAGCTCAATAAGAATATAGTTATGATGTTTATAGAAGCAACGATACCAAATTCTTTTAATAATACACTATTGGTCAGAATAAAGGTTGCAAATCCTGATGCGGTCGTTAAGTTGGTCATTAAAGTGGCATTCCCCACTTTTGTAATTACCCGTTGCAATGATTTTGCTTTATTTCCATGAAGCTTTATTTCTTGTTGATATTTATTTATCAGAAAAATACAATTAGGGATTCCAATTACAATGATTAAAGGAGGAATTAAAGCGGTCAATACGGTGATCTCATACTGCAATAGCCCTAAAACTCCAAATGCCCACATCACACCAATGATAACGGTAAACATTGCAATAATAGTGGCTCTAAAGGATCTAAAGAAAAAGAAAAATAATAAGGAAGTAACTAATAGCGCAGCTCCTACAAAGAGGCCTATTTCATCGATAATATTTTGAGAATTAAGAGTACGTATATAAGGCATGCCAGATGTATATACTTTAATACCGGTATCTTTTTCAAATTTATTTATAATTGGAACTAAATCGTCAATAATAAAATCCCTACGAACAGAAGTATTAATGATACTTTTGTCCATATAAATGGCAGTTCTAATGGACTGTTTGTTCGGGCTGTAAACGAGCCCATTGTAAAAAGGTAGTTTATTGTAAAGTTCGTATTGATAACTTTTTAGCTTTTTGTCAGTAAAGATTGAATCTTTTATGAATGGTACTAGTCTAAAAGCCGTAGTGTCTTTTCTTTTCTCTAATTTTAACAAATCACCAACCGAAATAGTAAAATCTATTTCTTTGTATTTCAAAATATCTTGCGATAATTTATTCCAGGCTTTAAATTTTTCTGGAGTAAAAAGAGACGAATCTTTAACTCCGATAATTATTAAATTTCCTTCTTCTCCAAATTTATCTAAAAAAGTATTGTATTCAAGATTAACGACGTGATCATCTGGTAACAAATTTGCTTCAGTTGTAGAAAAACGCATATTCTCCCACTGAGTAGACATTCCGAAAGTAATAATAGCAATTAGGATTAACAGAAAAGTTCTATTTCTTAAAATAAACCGTGCCAATGCACTCCAAAATCCAATACTAAAAAGTTTGTTCAACCTAAATAATTATGATGAATAACAAATATACAAGTCCGCAAAGGTATTAAAATAGAGGTTATCATTTGTGTTTAAGTTGTTTAATATGAACTTTTCTATCATATAAAAAATGACATTGAACAAAAAAAGTGGATCGAAATCCACTTTAAGAAATGTGATGAAATATTTTTTAAACCGTCATGATTTCTTTTTCTTTTAGTGCTAATGATTCATCGATTCGCTTGATGTGTCGATCAGTCATTTCTTGAATATCAATTTCTAAATTTTTAGCAAAATCTTCAGAAAGATCAGCTTTTTTTATTTCATTATTAGCTTGTTTTCGGTCATTACGAACACCGACTTTTGTTTCTTCAGCTTCGGCTTTAGCTTGTTTTACCAATTCTTTCCTCCTTTCCTCTGTTAAAGGGGGAACGTTAATAATAACACTCTCACCGTTACTCATAGGGTTAAAGCCAATATTAGCTTCATGAATTCCTTTTTCGATTTCAGGAATCAGTGATTTTTCCCATGGCTGAATAGAAATAGTCATACCGTCTGGGGTCGATACATTAGAGACTTGATTAAGTGGGGTTGGAGTGCCATAGTAATCCACCATAACTGCAGATACCATCGAAGGAGATGCTTTACCAGCTCTGATATTTAAAAATTTTTTGTTGAGGTGAGTTAATGCGTTGTCCATAGCTTCCTTCGTGCTATCAATTATAAATTGTACTTCTTCGTCCATAGTTCTTTTATTTTTTACTTAAAAATAAGTAATTAATCTTATTTTAGTTACGCAATTAGCTATTATCGTTTATAAATTTACAGTTGTACCAATATTTTCTCCAGCTACAACTTTGAGTAAATTGCCCCTTGTATTCATATCAAAAACTACTATCGGCAAATGATTTTCTTGACTTAAGGTAAATGCAGTGGTGTCCATTACTTTCAACCCTTTTTTGAGTACATCTTCAAAACTTATAAAATCAAATTTTGTTGCTTTAGCATCCTTTTCAGGATCGCTGGTGTAAATACCATCAACACGAGTTCCTTTTAAAATCACATTAGCTTTTATTTCAATAGCTCTTAGTACCGCAGCAGAATCTGTAGTAAAATAAGGATTTCCTGTTCCACCTCCAAAAATTACAACTCTCCCTTTTTCTATATGTCGTAAAGCTTTACGTCTAATAAAAGGTTCGGAAACTTCGTTTATTTTAATAGCGCTTTGTAAACGAGTTGGAATTCCTTCATCTTCTAAAGCGCCTTGTAAAGCAAGTCCATTAATAACAGTTGCTAACATTCCCATATGATCTCCTTGTACTCGATCCATCCCTTTGCTTGCACCTGCTAGACCTCTAAAAATATTGCCCCCTCCAATTACTATTGCAATTTCGACGCCTTTATCTGTTAATTGCTTAATATCCTCGGCATATTCTTTTAGACGATCGGGATCAATTCCATATTGAAGATTGCCCATTAGTGCCTCACCAGATAATTTTAGTAGTATTCTTTTGTATTGCATAGCAGAATTTTATTATACAAAAATAAAGAAAAAATTTGACCGACTCCAGAAGAAAATTAGGAATAAAAAAAACCGACCTAAATTTTAGATCGGTTTTTTTTACAATTAAAAAAGAATTTAACCTAGAGTAACTCTTTCAAAAGAAACTACTTCGTTTCCTTTAGATGCAACGTAATCAGCAACACTCATTTTTTCATCTTTAATGAAGTTTTGATCTAATAAACATTGTTCTTGATCCAATGTTGTATTATCAGAAATAAAACGCTCTAATTTTCCAGGAAGAATTTTGTCCCAGATTTGTTCTGGTTTACCTTCTGCTTTTAGTTCGTCTTGTATTTTAGATTTTGCAGCTTCAATAGCTTCATCAGTTAGTTGAGCTCTAGAAATAAATTGTGGTACGTTGATAAGGTGTTTCCCTAAACGTCCTCTTTCAATATTATCTTTTTCTATCACAGCAATTCTTGCTTCTGTTTCTGAAGCAACAAATTCGGGATCAAAATCTTTGTAAGATAAAGTAGTAGCTCCCATAGAAGCAACTTGCATTGCTATATCTTTAGCGACAACATCAGCACTATTTTCACCAGAAGCCAACCCTACTAAAGCAGCAATTTTGTTTCCATGAATATAAGAACCTACAAATGGAGCAGCTAATCTTTTAAAACCATTGATTTGAATTTTTTCTCCAATAACTCCTGTTTGCTCAATCATTTTTTCTGCAACTGTCATACCACCAAAATCTGAATTTAAGAAAGATTCTTGATCGTTATGGTTCATTGCTAATTCAGCTAAACTGGTTGCTAATGCAATAAAATCACTGTTTTTACCAACGAAATCAGTTTCACATCCTAATACAACTAATGCACCTTCCGTTTTTGCTTCGTTTACTACTGCAATTGCAGCACCTTCACTAGAATCTCTGTCCGCTCTTTTTTCAGCAACTTTTTGTCCTTTTTTACGGAGAATAGCAACAGCTTCATCGTAGTTGCCATCTGCCTCTACAAGAGCTTTTTTACAATCCATCATTCCAGCACCGGTTGCATCTCTTAATTTTTTTACGTCTGCGGCTGTTATATTTGCCATCTTTTATTAGAATTTTAGTTATTTAATTAATTTATAGAAAAGTCGTTAAAGTAATCCTTGAAAAGAATAAAACTAAAACGACTTTTTTGATAAGTATGCTTATTTTATTCTTCTTCTGAAGAAGCCTCTTTAATATCTACAGCAGCTACTCTTTTACGGGCTGTTTTTGCTTTTGGAGCTTGTGTAGCTTCTACAGTTGGTGTAGCTTCTGGAGCTGTGGCAGCCTCTTTTTCGCTTTTATCTTTTCCGTTTTTACGACTGCTAAGACCTTCAATAACAGCATTTGAAACACTGGTCATAATTTTTTCAATTGATTTTGAAGCATCATCGTTTGATGGAATTACATAATCAATTACATTAGGATCACAGTTTGTATCAACCATAGCAAAAATAGGAATCTTTAATTTCAAAGCTTCTTTTACTGCAATATGCTCACGAGTGGTATCTACAACAAATAATGCTCCTGGAAGACGTGTCATGTCCGCGATTGAACCCAAGTTTTTATCTAATTTTGCTCTGGTACGATCTACCGCTAAACGTTCTTTTTTAGATAAAGAATTGAAAGTTCCATCTTGCTTAGATCGGTCAATAGCAGCCATTTTTTTAACAGCTTTTCTGATCGTTACAAAGTTGGTAAGCATACCTCCTGGCCATCTTTCAGTGATGTAAGGCATATTTGCTTTTCCTGCTTTATCAGCAACAATATCTTTTGCTTGTTTTTTTGTAGCTACAAAAAGAATTTTTCGCCCACTTGCTGCAATTTTTTTTAGCGCTTCATTAGCTTCTTCTAATTTTGCAGCTGTTTTATAAAGATTGATAATGTGGATTCCATTTCGCTCCATATAAATATATGGTGCCATATTAGGATTCCATTTTCTGGTTAGGTGACCAAAGTGGACACCTGCGTCAAGTAACTGTTTTACTTGTTCGTTGTTATTTGCCATTTTTGTAATAGTTTACGTTCTTGTGTTATTATAGATAGCAACTTTTTTATGAAAAAAAGTTTAGATGCTAAACTAACTCTCCGACTCTCGGAGTAACAGCGATTTTTAAAAATTTATTTGTCAAATATATTTGACTTTATAAGAACTTGTTACTTAATTTAAGCGCCCAAAGGCGCCTAAGTAAGTTGTGTTTTTTAACGTTTAGAGAATTGGAATTTCTTGCGGGCTTTTTTCTGACCGAATTTCTTACGCTCTACCATTCTTGGATCTCTTGTTAATAACCCTTCAGGTTTTAGTATTGATCTATTTTCTTCGTTCAATTCGCACATTGCTCTTGATATTGCTAGGCGAATCGCTTCTGCTTGACCGGTATTTCCTCCACCAAAAACATTTACAGTTATATCAAATTTCTTCGTATTATCTGTTAACATTAGTGGCTGCATTACTTTATATTGTAATGTGCCTGTTGTAAAGTAATTTTCGAACTCACGTTTGTTGATGCTAATATTACCTTTTCCTTTGGCAACATAAACACGCGCAACCGCATTTTTTCTTCTACCTATTTTGTGTATTACTTCCATTACTTTTTAGAGTTAAGATTAATGGTTCTTGGTTTTTGTGCTTCTTGTCCATGTTCAGTTCCAACGTAAACTTTTAAGTTTCTGAAAAGAGCAGCGCCTAGTTTATTTTTAGGCAACATTCCTTTTACGGCTTTTTCTACTAGTCTAGCTGGGTCTTTCCCAAACATTTCTTTTGCAGTAAGACTACGCTGACCACCTGGGTAACCTGTGTGTCTTATGTATGATTTATCTTCCCATTTGTTTCCTGACAAGGTAATTTTTTCAGCATTAGTAATGATAACATTATCACCACAATCAACATGAGGAGTAAAATTAGGTTTGTGCTTTCCGCGTAATAATATTGCTACTTCACTCGCAAGACGACCTAAAGCTTGACCTTCAGCATCAACAAGCAACCATTCTTTATTTACGGTAGCTTTGTTTGCTGAAATTGTTTTATAACTTAGTGTATCCACTTTTATTTTTTTTGCTACTTGCATTCACCTACAAGTAGTGTTAAACATTCCTTCTTTTGGATAAATCGGGGTGCAAATGTAATATTATTTTATTGAATTACAAACAGTCATGTTTTAATTTTTATAGAATCTTTCAGCTAGTTTTTAATTAAAATAGTTGCTT